>JAMOUY010000159.1 GCA_027067895.1 Acidobacteriota bacterium | reverse complement strand
GAACACAGAAAAATCGTGCTTGAACTTCTTGAAAACGAGTTGAAAAAAGACAAATCAAGAACAAACATCCTTACAATTGACGAAATAGGCCTTGTTGCAATAACGAGAAAAAGGGTAAAACAGTCCCTTGAAAGGGAATTGACCCAAGTTTGTCCCTATTGCAGAGGCACGGGAAGGGTAAAATCCATCCCGACAATTATTCTTGAAATTCAGAGGGAAATTATAAACAGAATTGTAATCAACTACGACAGAGACATAACAATCAGGGTAAACCCCTACATAGGCGAATACCTGAAAAACGACAACTATCTGATAGTCAGGGAATTAACCGAATATTTCAACATAAGAATAAACGTGAAGGAAGACCCCAACCTTCATTTGGAGGAGTATGACATTGTCTTTAACTAACGAAAACTTTTCTGTCGCCCTTGGAAGCGGAGGCGCAAGAGGGCTTGCCCATATAGGAATTCTAAAAACGTTAAAACAAAACGGAATTAACATTGAAGCATTGTCGGGCACCTCAATGGGCGCCGTTATAGGGGCTTTCTTTGCCGCGGACAAACTTGAAGAAGCGGAAGAGTATTACAGAAGTTTGAAAGTAAGCGACGTAATTTTCAACTTTGACCCTGTTTTCCCCTCTTCCGGGCTAATAAACGGCAAAAAGGTAATGCAACTTTTAAGAGACGTAATAGGAGACATTTACGTTTTTGACACAAAAATTCCATTTTACCCGGTTGCAACCGAACTTGACACGGGGGAGTGGGTTGTTTTGCAGGACTGCAAACTATGGGAGGCAATAAGGGCTTCAATATCCATTCCCGGGCTTTTCAAACCTTTCAAAATAAAGGGCAAATACTATGTTGACGGGGGAATAACAAATCCCGTGCCTGTAAACGTTTTAAAGGAAAGACACGAAAAAACTAAAACAATTGCGGTAAACCTAAACCTTAAACCAACCGATTACAAAAGGGCATGGATAAAAGAAACAGACAACGAAACAAGTTTCCTGCTAAACAAATTCCCGAGGCTTAAAAAAATCGCAAAAAAAATAGGTATAAACGGAATAAGAAACAAAAAGGAAAAAGACCCCAACATTCTCCACGTATTAAATAGGACATTCCACATTGTGCAATACGAACTTGCATGGAGAAGCCTTGAATTTGACAAACCAAACTTCCTTCTAACACCAAATTTAAGCGACGTTGTCTTTATTGAGTTTCACAAAGCGGCAAAATCAATTGCCGAAGGGGAAAGAGTTGCGAGGGAATTTGTAGAAAGCCTGAAAAACTAACACGGGTCAAGGAAAATATCCCTGTTTGAAATATCCTTTAAATCCAGAACGTTAACTTCTTTTCCCTTTTTCTCAAAAATTCTCTTTCGCCATTGAAGATTTTCCAAAGGTTCAAGAAAAATCCTGTTTTCATAGGCATATTCAAGCACATTGTCGGTGGGCTTTTTCTCGCAAAAAATAAACGCGGTTTTCAATCCGTTTCTCTCAACATGCTTTTTTACGCTGTCTATATCGTAAATTCCAACTTTCTCGCCTTTCACAAGAAAAACCCTGTCTTCGCTTTCCGCATCCTTAAACATCTGCCTGTAAACAAGGGAAGACTCGCAACCGCAGTAATCCTGCCTGTAAAGGTTTAATTTCTTTCCTTCCTCAACCGATTTTTTAAACCCGTCATTCTTCTTAAAGTTTGAAGGAAGGTATTCAATGCCGTATTTTTTTGCTACTTTTTTTCCAATCTCGTTAATCTTCTCAAAATCCTTATGGGGGGAAACGGTAAGCACGGTTGCAAAAATATCGCAGTTTAATTCCTTTGCTTTTCTTGCGCTGTCTTCAAGCCTCAAAGAGAGGCAAAAATCGCATCTTTTTGACTTTTCCGGAAGATAGTAAAGCTTTTCAGCATTTTTTGTAAAGTTTTCAAAATCATACTCACCGACTACAAGTTTGTATCCCTTCGCCTTTGCAACCCTTTCCATCTCTTTCTTCCTCTTTTCATACTCTTCAAAGGGATAAATATTCGGATTGTAAAAATAGCAGATTACCTCATACTCTTCGGAAAGTTTCTCGGGAATGTAAACCCCGTCGGGGGCACAGCAAATATGAAGCAAAAGTCTCTTTTTCATAGCAGAAAAATTATACCACAGGGGGAAATAAGGATTTTAAACTTAAAAAATCAAAACATATTGCATAATTTAAAGGAAAAATTATAATAAAATTGAAAATTGTTAGGAGGTATAACCAAAAAAAATTTTAAAAAAATACTTAAAAAATTGAAAATCATTCGTCTAATAAAATGAAAAAATCAATTAAATTTATGGAGAAAATATGAAAAAGAAAAAAGAGTTAAACTTATTTCTTCCGCTAATTTTTTTATTTTTCCTCTCATGCGCATTAAAAAAGCAAACACCGGAATTAAAAAACGGGGACATTATCTTCCAGATATCAAAATCAAACCAGAGTAAGGCAATTCAGATT
>JAMOUY010000158.1 GCA_027067895.1 Acidobacteriota bacterium | reverse complement strand
TGCGGTAATTGTCTTTTATTTTTAAAAGGTTGCCAAACTCTCTTTCTTTTACCTTATCGTCAGCAATTAAATACGCAACCTGAACATAAATTTTTTCCCCCTGTTTTTCGGCAATAAAGTCTATTTTTTTCACTCAAAAAGTTTTCATTATACTGAAAAGTATTTGGTTATTTTACAAAACAAAGACAATTCAAATTTTGCATTTTTTTAATTGCAGAGGATTATCATTCCCACCCAACTCTTTCTTTGCTCAATTTTTTTCAAACTATTGAGAAAAAAAGATAGGCAAAACAAATGCAATTTAAAGAAAACCGCCGATAAATTGGAATAGAAATTTTTCATTCGGTAAAAGGTTTTAAAAGGCAGGAAAATCCCGCCTTTTTTTATTTGCCTGTTTTTCTTAATTCAATATCTCCCGAGCGGGTTTGAATTTTAATTTGAGGCTTTGTTTTATCCCCGAAAACAAGTTTGCCGTTTTCAGGCTTTAAATTTTCTTTGCCCTTAAATTTCAGGTAAAAATCCCCGAATTTGGTTTTTCCGTCAAAATAGATTTCCGAAGGGTTTTTTAGCCCTAAAATCACGTCTCCCGAATCGGTTTTCAAATCAAGGGATTTGAAGTTTTTCAAGTCAAGCACAATGTCCCCGAATGTTGTTGAAATCAAAGCGTTGCCCATACTTACTTCGCCGAAACTCTCAATATCTCCCGAAAGCAATGAAACGAAAGTTTTGCCGAATTCGGTTGCCGTTAAATTCACGTTTCCGAATCCGCCGTAAACGTTAAATTTTTCCGCTTTGACATTTTTCAAAACAATGTCTCCTTCGTATGTTTTTACTGACAACTCTTTAAAAACGCAGTCCGTTAAGATTGCGTCTTTAAACTTTGATTTGACTTTAAAAATTTTAGATTTAATTCCCTTACACTTAATCTGCGTCATTGCGCCTTTGAAAACCACAAGGTTTATGTTTTTTAAAGGCATGGTTATGTAAATTACCGACTTTCCTCTTTTATCGCAGTAAAGCATTCTCAATTCTTTGGGATATTCGTTTGTCTCAACCGTTATGTCGTTGTCCTTCATTTTAACGTCAACGGTGAAATTGTTTATGTTTGTTTGAAGGTGAAGCCTTGAATCTACCTTAACCGACATAACGTTGTCTTTTGCGGGAGTTATTTCCACAGTATCAATCAAAGAACTAACGTTAATGTAAACATTTACGGGCTCTTTTATCTCAACCCTGTTTTCCTGGTCAATCCTGAATCTTTTTTTATCAAGCCCTTTGCAATTCTCCGTGTTTGCACTTTCGGCAAAAACGGTAAAACTGAAAACAAAAAACGCAAATAAAACAAACGCCTTTCTCATATTTCCCCTCCACACTTTGTTATCAATATTTTACCGCAAAACAAAAAAAGGGGGGATAATTCCCCCCGAAAATTCAAATTTTAAAAATCACATGGCAGAAAGGGAAATGTCTCCCGAAGAGGTTGAAATCTTCAATTCAGGCATACCGCTTTCGCCAAATTCAAGAACATTGTTTTTAACCTTTACACCGTCGGGAAGGGGAAAATTTATGTCAAAATCTCCGCTATTTGTTTCGGCATAAAAAGAAATCTTTTCCGGGTGAAAAATAGCAAGTTTAACATCTCCGCTTGATGTGCCGATTCTTAACTTTTTGAATTGTTTAAGTTTAAGAACAACGTCTCCGGAAGAGGTTGAAATCCTTCCTTTATCAATGCTGACAACTGAACGGGCTGTAATACCCCCCGAAGAAAAATTTCCGTGAAAGTTTTTAAAAACACAACTATCAACGGTTAAATCTCCCGAACTTGAATCAATCCCGAAATCCGAAACATTAACATTTTTTAAAGAAACATCGCCGCTTGATGTATTAACCTCCATTTCGCTAAACTTTGAGTTTTCAACTTTAATATCTCCCGAAGAAGTGTTTATCTTCATTGTTTCAACATTAACCCCTTCACACTTTAAATCGGTTGAAGAAGTGCTGAAAACAATCTTTTTCATATTCTCGGGAAGAAAAACGGTAATTTTTGAAACACCTTTCATATTGCAAATTGAAAAACCGTGATTATCAGGCTTAAAAACAGTGCGGACATAAATTGTTCCGTTTTTCTTTTCAACTTTTACCTTTACATCTTCAAAATTCACCGACGCCGTTGCGTTTATATCGGTTTTAACAACAAGAGTGTCGTCCTTTGAAGGGGAAATTGCAACGGTATTAATAAAACCTTTTGTGTTTATTCTTAAATCCAAAGGCTCCTTTACCGAAAATTTGGACTCTTCCTCAATGTTAAACCTTTTCTCGTTTAAACCGGCACACGGGCCGTTCACTATTATTGTGCATGCCGAGACAAGCAAAAATAACGGCAACCAATAAAACAACTTTCTCATAACACACCTCCTTTAATCTAACTAAAAAAACATACGAGATTTCTAACAAAATGTTTTGAAAAAAATTAAAAAACAAATAG
>JAMOUY010000157.1 GCA_027067895.1 Acidobacteriota bacterium | reverse complement strand
TTTGAAAGCGGGGGGAAACAGCGCTTATTGCGACAGAGGAGTTTTGAATTTCTCAATAACTTTTCAGAACGAAACGGACAAAACAGTGTGGATACACAGAGACGTCCTTAATCCGCCAACGCCTGTTTTTTACATGATGATGAAAAGGGATAATGAAAGGGAATTTACAAAGGTGGCGCATGAATACACCGTTGTATTAAACCAAAGAAGGTTTTTTAAACTCCTTCCCGGCGAAAAGGATAACGTTGTTTACTCTTTTCCATCTTTTCTTTTCCCCGAAAAATACAAATCTTACAATTTGTTATTTAAGGTTTTTAATTTTCTCTTTGACAACTTTTTGATTAACATTACCACAAGGGACTGTGCCCCGTTGAAGCCGGGAAAGTATGAGATTTACTTTGTTTACAACCTCAACGTAAATCCCCGGGATTACAGTTTAAATAAAAATGCCCTGCTTGGGACATATAAGACAAATCCTATAAAAGTAAGTATTCAGCCATGTTCGTTTGGTCAGGAAATCGGCTTTTTCGTTAATCATCTGAAAGAAAACAAAGAAGAAGTTTTTATGGCTTTCTTTTTCTATGGCCTTATAATTTTTGTATTTGCCCTGTTTGCCTTGATTTTATGGCTTTTCTGCCTTGTTGTACGGAAATTTCTTTTTAAAAAACTTGTTTGCAGGAAATTGAGGCTTGCTGTTTTCTGGCTGGCGGGAACAGGGTTAATTTTAATGCTGTTCGGATATGCGGGAGATAAACTTTCGGAAGAAGGCGTTAAACCGAAAAAAAATGAATTTGCCCATTGTTATCTTGAGAAAATTCAACCCTTCTGGTACGAGTCCATAAAAGAAGGAAGGGATGTATCAGGCATAGAATCTTTTGTTTTAAACAAAAAAGACCCTATGACCGCTTTTGTATTATTGTCGCTTTTTGAAGCAAGGCAGAAACTCTGTTTTAAAAATTATAAAACCAGCCCTTATATTCCCTATGATTTTTTCTTTACAAAGGCAATGGTGCTTGATTTACTGTGTCTTGTAAACTTTGAAAGAGAAAACGCAAGGATTCTCTATGAGAAAAGCGGAGAACCGGAATATGAGGATTTAGCCGAAAAACTGTCCGATTCCGCAGTTTTTTTAAAATATTTGAATGGAATAAAGCATAACAATAAAGAAGTATTAAATAGGCTAAAAACAAAGTTGCTTATCCTTCAATTAAAAGAGGGAAAAAAAGTTAATATAACCGAAGACATGCTTTCCACTCGTTTAAGCAACCTTACGGTTGCTGACATACTTTTGCTAAACGGAATAGAAAGCCCGGTGCTGGAAAATCTTGATTTTTGTTTGAATCATCAAAGCGGACACCCTTTAATTTTATCCGCCGTAATCGGGGATTGCGGAGAGGTATTCGGAAAATTGATTGAAAAAGAGTGGGATAAAACTGACGGAAACGGTTTAACCTGGCTTGATTACGCAATAATTTTCAGCAGGAAGGATTTGATAGATTTATACAAAGACAATGCCCTGAAATTAAAATCAGTCAGGGACAAATTCGGCAACACCCCGATATTTTACGCAATCCAGTGCGGACAGACAGGCATAGCGAAAATGCTTCTTGAAAACGGAATCTCGCCGAAGGAGAAAAACTGCTATAACCACACCGTAATGGAAGAGGCGATGATATACGGGGACATTGATTTAATGAAATACCTGGTTTCAAAAGGGGAGAAGATAACACAGGAAAGCCTTGACAAAACAATCCGCTATCAATACCCTTTGCTAAACTTTCCCCGATTGGTGAAATTTTATAGAGAAATGGGCTTAAAAGTGGGTGATGTGTGGATAAAAAAAGCCGGAAAGTTTGAGAGGTGTGGAAAAAATGAAAATTGAGAAAGAGAAAGGGAAAAAATGTTAAATACCGATTTGGTTTTTTATTTGTCAATTTTCCTGTTTTTCTTGCTGTGGTTATTGACGGTAATTCCCGCAGAGGAAGAAAGAAAGTTTAAGGTGATTTATTCTGAATACTGCGGAATCAGGTATGGGCTTTTATATTTTTTGCCGCCTTTTGCAAGGATAAAAATTTTTGATGAATTTTTGTTAATTGTTGCCCCATGAAAATAAAGATAAAATATAGCGACATTGTTTCTCTATCTAAAAAAATGGGTATTTTTCCCGAAGGAATAAAGATTGTTTTCAAAAACCAGAAAGGTAAAAAAGCAAAGGTAATTGGCTGGTGTTGCGATTCGGATTTTTTATTAAAGAAAATTTTAGAAATTAAGGATGGAAAGGTATGGGGAAATTGAAAAAAGGTATTGTTTTGATATTGTTAATCGTTTTTTCAGTTGGTTGTTCAAAAATCCCCGAAACGAACTTAATTGACCACAAAGGGGAGGGATATTTTTGCGGGATATTTAAACCCTCGGCAGCATTGTTTTTTCCAATAGAATTTGTGCTTCCTGTGGGGCATGAGATTAAAACTTTAAGGCCTTATTCCTGCGAT
>JAMOUY010000156.1 GCA_027067895.1 Acidobacteriota bacterium | reverse complement strand
TGAAATCTCTCTCTTCTGGGAAAGTATAATTATTCTTTCAACCTTGTTTTTCAACTCCCTTATATTGCCCCTGTAATCAAAGGATTTAAGATAATCTTTTGCCTGGTCGGTAAAAACAACCTCTCCCAGATTGTTTTCTTTACCTATTGTCTTTGCAAAGTAATCTATAAGCAGGGGAATATCTTCCTTTCTCTCCCTCAACGGCGGGACTTCTATTTCAATCACGTTGATTCTGTAAAAAAGGTCTTCCCTGAAATTACCCTTCTCCATCTCCTCTTTAAGGTTTTTGTTTGTTGCTGAAATTACCCTGACGTTTACCGGCACAGGCTTGTTTGAGCCTATTGCGTAAATAACCTTTTCCTGCAAAGCCCTTAAAACCTTTGCCTGGGTTTTGAGACTCATATCCCCTATTTCGTCAAGAAACAGAGTGCCTTCGTGTGCGGCAACAAACTTACCCTCTTTGTCCTCTATGGCGCCTGTAAAAGAGCCTTTTACGTGTCCGAACAATTCGCTTTCAATCAATTCCTCGGGAATTGCGGCACAGTTTACCTCAACAAAGGGGCCCTTTCTCCCGCTATTGTAATGAATGTATTTCGCCACCATCTCTTTTCCCGTGCCCGTCTCCCCTGTTATCAAAACAGGGGCATTTGTCTTTGCAACCCTTTTTGCCACGGCAAGCACTTTTTTAAAGGCCTCGCTTTGCCCTATTAAAACAAAGTTGTCAGAAGCGGGGGAAACGCGGTCTTCCTTTCTTTTTGAATAAACGGCGTTTTTTACAGCCATTAAAACCTGCTCTGCTCCAAGAGGCTTTTCAAGAAAATCAAAAGCCCCTTTTTGAACAGCCTCAACCGCTGTTTTTATATCCCCGTGTCCGGAAATCATTATGACAGGGTTTTCAAACCCGTTTTCCTTCAATTTTTCCAAAACTTCCAACCCGTCCATTACAGGCATTTTTATGTCAAGAAGAACAACGTCGGGATTATCGTTCAAAGCGATTTTCAATCCGTCGTATCCGCGGAAAGCCTTTAAAACAGAGTATCCTTCAAGAGCAAGAATGTTTGACAGGGATTCAACTATATCTTTTTCGTCGTCAATAATAAGCACTCTCTCAGCCATACCGGTATTATATCAGTTATTGCTCACATTTGGAAAGACACAAAAAAAGCCCCGCAAAAAACGGGGCTGAAAAAACAAAAAAACATTAACCGTTTTCGGGGGTATAAACCCTTTCCCCCAACTCTCTGTCAAGCATAAACAATCCGTGTTTACTTTCGCCTATCAATTCAAGCCTTTGAATAATGTCTCTGTCATTTTCCTCTTCCTCAACCTGCTCATCAATAAACCACTGTAAAAAGTTCATTGTCGGCCTGTCCCTTAAACTTTCAGCAAGGTCTGCCAAATCGTTAATACACTTTGTAATAAACTGCTCATGCTTTAAGGTTTCCTTGAATGCATGCAAAGGCGAATTCCATTCGGCCGGGGGTTGCTTAATTGCAAGAAGTTTTATGTCCCCGCCTCTTGACTGAATGTAATTGTAAAATTTCATTGCATGCTCTGTTTCTTCCTGATACTGCACCATCATCCAGTTTGCAAAGCCTTTTAACCCTATTGAATCAAACCACGCAGACATGGAAAGATAAAGATAAGCAGAAAATAACTCTTCGTTTAACTGTTTGTTTAAAGCCTTATTCATTTTTTTGTCTAACATAATACCCCCTTTAAAATAATTCTAATACATGCAAACCTAATTGTAAATAATTTTTTTTATTTAGAAAATTTTATTATTTATCTTGCTTGTCTATATGTACGTCCATCTGCGGATAAGGAATTGTAATTCCGTTTTTGTCAAACTCAATTTTGACATTTTCCATAAGATAAAAGTAAACATCCCAATAATCCTGAGTTTTTACCCAAGCCCTTGATTGAAGGTTTACAGAACTTTCCCCCAATTCGGAAACAATAACCATCGGTTGAGGGTCTTTTAAAACCTTGTCGTTTGAAGAAAGAATTGAAAGAATAATTTCCTTCGCCTTTTTTATATCATCACCATATCCGATTCCGAAAGTAATATCCACTCTTCTCTTGCCCGCTTTGGTAAAATTTACAACCGAGGTATTTGTAATTGAGGAATTGGGAATAATTACCGCCTTGTTGTCAACCGTTTTCAACATTGTATGAAACAATCCTATGTCCTCAACAAAACCTTCCAATCCGCCAACCTTTATGTAATCGCCAATTGTAAAAGGCCTGAATAAAACTATTAAAATTCCGGAAGCAAAATGGGAAAAGGAATCTTTTAAAGCCAAGCCTACGGCCAAACCCATCGCCCCTACAACGGTTAAAATAGATGCGGTGTTAATTCCCAACTTGTTTAAGGCGGCTAAAATAATAACCAAAGCAAGGGAATAGTAAAGCAGTTTTTTAACCAAATTTGCAACCGCTTTATCAATATTTTTCCTCAACATTGCTTTTTCTACAATTTTGGCAATTTTTGAGCAAATC
>JAMOUY010000155.1 GCA_027067895.1 Acidobacteriota bacterium | reverse complement strand
ATTTGCAGGAAAGGTAAAAGTTAACGTATCCGTTTACAACCTCAATTTTTTCAATCTCTTTTAAAGTTTTTCCGTCAAAGTATTCCTTTACGTCTTTTGCAATTTCAACCGGCGGTTTTCTAAAATCCCTCGCATACCTGAAAACCGGAAAGGCAACGTCTCCAAATTCGGATTCAGGCTTTTTAAACTGCGCCAAAACCTGCTCTTTATCGCTGTCTATTCCCTTTTCTTTCAAAAAATCAACTATGTTTTCTGCAATCTTTTCCTTTATCTCAATCATTTTCCCTCCCCAAATGCGCCGTAAAATTTAGCATTATAAGTCTCGGCGGAAAATTTTCGCTAATCTCAAAAAGGTTAATGCACCCGTTTGACTGCTCAAACCTGAAAGCACGGTTTATCGGAATGCCCAAAAGATGGCAGATTACCGCCCTGTTTACCCCGCCGTGTCCGAACAAAACAATGTTTCTGTCGTTTTCCGGGTTTTTCAAAATTGAATACAAACTTTTTTCAATTCTGTTGTAAACGTCAAGCAGGGACTCTCCCTCTGGCGCTTTGAAATCGGCTTCAAGAAGCCATTTCCTCAAAGCCTCTTTTTGGTTTTCAACAAGATTATACCAATTTTCCCCTTCCCACTTTCCGCAGTCAACCTCATAGAAATCTTCAAGAATTTTTATTTCTTTTTTCTTCCGATTGGCAAGAGGTTTTGCGGTTTGGACAACCCTGTTCAAAGGGCTTGAATAAATCTCGTCAACCTGAATATTTTCAAAATAATCGGCAATCAATTCGGCCTGCTTCAAGCCGTCTTCGTTTAAACCGTTGTCGGTAATTCCCTGAAAAATATGCTCTTTGTTGAATTGTGTTTGTGCGTGGCGAATGAGATACAGTTGTATCAAAGGACTGATTCCTCAATCCAATTTAAAAAATGCCTGCTTCCCTTTTCCATCGGGAAGGCAAGGATTTCGGGGATTTCGTAATTATGCAATTCGGTTATGGTTTTTTCTATTTCGTTGTAATTACTCTGGGTTGATTTAATTATGAGTAAATACTCCTCATCGTCCCAAACTTTGCCTTTAAACCTGTAAATAGAACGAATAGAAGGAATAATATTTACACATGCGGCAACCTTTTTGTTAACAAGAGCGTCGGCAATAACAACCGCCTGCTCTTCCGAACCTACCGTTGTCATTATCAAGATATACTTTTTCTTTCTGCCGCCCATAATTCCTCCTGACTTGACTATTTTATTGAGAAACGGACAATTAGTCAACACAAAAAAAACAAGATACACTACTGTTTTTTCAGAAATTATTAAAACTTAAAATCCGAAAATTAAGATTTAATTCCCGTTAAGGCCTTTTTTTAAAAACAACCCTCTCAAACATTGGAAGATAAGGCGTCCAATCGGGATGGTCGGACTGGGTATCTGCTTCAATTGCCTGCTTCATGGCGTTCATTTTTGCGTCAAGGTTGTCAATTGTAGCCACAAGTAAGGCTTCTGGGGTTTTCGGCCTTTTTGGTGAACCGAATTCAAGTTCTCCGTGGTGGGATAAAATTATATGCTGAATGTGAAGTTTGTAGTCTTCGGGGAAATCGGGAATTTCCTTGATTTTATCCGTAACAAACTCGTATTCAATAGCAATATGCCCCAAAAGCCTTCCTTCCGTCGTGTAGTTAAACTCTCTTTGGTATGACAACTCCCACAGTTTTCCTATGTCATGGAAGAGAATTCCCGCATAAACTATGTCTTTGTTCAAAAAAGGATAAATTTCCATAACCTGTTTTGCAAGCCTCAAAAGGGTAAGCACGTGTTCAAGATAGCCTCCCCTGTATGCATGGTGAAGGGATTTTGCCGCAGGGGCTTTCAAAATGTTAGGCTTGATTTCCGGGTCGTTGTAAACTCTTTCAACAAGTTGTTTTATAAAATCGTCTTTTACATTTTCCTCAACAAAAGCCATGAGGGTTTTGTAAAGAGTTTCGGCAGGCACTTCCGATGACGGGAAAAACATTTCGGTGTTTTCAATCTCTTTGTCGTCAATTTTTTCAATTTTTGAGACAACAGCCTGCAAGTTATTGTTGTAAACCTGCACTCTGAATTTTACCTTAACAAAATCACCCGGTTTTACCTTGTCAACAATTCCGTGGATTTTGTCCCACATCATTCCCATTATCTCTCCGCTCATATCGGCAAGTTTAAGAAGAAGATACTGTCCGCCGTTTTTTTTGTCTCTCAAACCTATGAGTTTTAAAAGGTAAATATCCTCAACCTTTGAGTCCGGTTTCAGGTCTTTTATAAAAACATGGTCATTCATTGGATTATCTCCTCTTTCAAGATTTCGTAATAGTTTAACTCGTCTCCTTTTTTTACAGGCCTTGAAGGAATTTCCTTAACCTTTATGGTCAACTTTCTCCTTCTCAAAGGAAAAACAATTATGTCGCCCGCTTTGACGTCTTTCCCCGGCTTGGCTATGCTTCCGTTAACAAAAACCCTGCCGGATTTTATCAATTCCTGCGCAAGAGTCCTTCTTTTTATAATCAATGTTTTTTTTAAAAACAGGTCAAGCCTCATTTCAATTCTTCCGGTTTAACGTCCACTCTCACATAGTATATGCTTTTTAATTCTTTTAAAAACTTATCAATCTTTTCCTGTACCAAAGGCTGCCTCAATTTTTCTTCTATTTTATCCCTTACTTTTTCAAACGGCAGAGGTTTCGGGTCATTTCTTTCAATCAATTTTATTATGTGAATTGAGTCCGGAAGTTCAACCATTGTTATTTCTCCGACTTTCAGAGATAAAACCGCTTCTTCAAGTTTTTCGTTCAAATCCCCCTTTTTAAGGTTTTTCAATTCCCCGTTTAACTCTTTTGATTCGGATTCAGAATAAAGGGAAACCGCAGTAGCAAAATCAATTTTATTGTTTTTTAATTCTTCAAGAATTGACTTTGCCCTGCTTTCAACAAACACCTTGGTTGACGGGTCATAATAAAGCACTATTTCCTGAATTGAGTATGAAAACGGGGTTTGATAATCTTCAATGTGTTCGTCATAGTATGCTCTCATTTCCGCTTCATCTATCACAATTTTGTTTATAACAAACTGCTGAATGACAGTCCTTGCTATATACTGGGTTTTCTGCGCCTCTTTAAACTCTTCAAGCGTCATTCCCATCTGCTGCATTAAAATATTGTTAAACTGCTCTTCGGTTTCAATATTATTCTGCTTCATCAGTCCTTTTATAAAATCGTCCATCATCTCATCGGAAATTGTTATTCCCTCCTGAGAAGCCTTTTCAAGCAGAAGAAGTTCGTCCAATTTGTCTTTAATCACCTGTTTTTTCAACTGTTCAAGTTTTTCGGTAAGTTCTTTTCCAGCATACTGCCTGTATAACTCGGAAGACCTTGCCTGATACAGTTTTTCAAGTTCATGATACGTTACCGCCCTGTTGTTAACGATAATTGCAATTTTATCTATAATTTTAGCGTTAACTCCGATAATAAATAACAAGCAAAAAACAATGGCTATCTTTTTCATTTTTCCTCCGTGCCGAATACGGGAAATACCCCGCTGTATTTAAAAACAAGTATGTTTTCGGGATAAACCTCAACTCTGTATTTCTTGTTTATCAAATTAAAAATTTCCGCTTCTTTTCTGGCATATTCTTCCATGGCAAGTTTATTGTAAATCAAATCCTTCACTTCTTCAAAATCAAGTTTTCTCGCAGGAATGATTTTTTTTAGCCAAAGCATATTGTAATCTTCTTTTTCTCCTATTCTCAATTTTATTACATTTGAAACCCTGCCGGGCTTCATTTTTTTCAAAACCTTTAAAAAATCCTCGGGAATTTCGTCTTCCTCAAAGCAGTTTGTCTCAACGTCAATATCCCTGTATCTCAACTTTATAAAGTTCTCATCTCTTCTTTTGCGGACAACCCAAACCCTCGCGTCTTTCATCAAATCACCGTATTTGCTGTGAAACCTTGTAAAACAATAAGTTTTCTTTTTAATAAATTCTTCGCTCTTGTTTTTATAATAGTCCTCAATTTCTTTTTCCGAGATATTAACATAATTTTTCAGTATAAAATTTTTCAAAATTTCGTCGTCTATATTCAAAATCATAAAAAATACAAAGTATCGTTTTTTCTTCAAATCAAGCGTTTTGTAAAATCTGTCAAACCCGTGAAACTTCATATACTCCGCTATCTCTTCGTTTGTGGGAAGGATTTTCTTCTCTTTTAAAAACAAATAAAGCATTCTTTTTTTTATGTAATCGTCAAGAATTCTGGAAAGAAGAAAAGAATCCTTCTTTTCAAGGACAGACCTGTAATTCAGATTAAGATAAAACAAAAATTCGTCCCTGAAAACATAATACTGGTCTATTGTTGCTATTACGTTTTCAGAAACCGGGGATTTCTCTCTTTCCCCATTGCAAGAAATCCCCGTGATAAAAATTGTTATCAAAACTGCATAAAAACAAATACGTTTCATCTATTATCTATTACTTGGATATAACAACCGATGCCTTTTTCTTCAAATCTTCAATCTTTTTCTCCAACAAATCCTTAAAATACGCCTGCATAACCATATTTTTTTCCTGTTCGTTAAGTTTTTCAAAAGGCTTTACTTCCGGTTTCTTTCTGCTTTTCAAATAGATTATATGATAACCAAACCTTGTTTTAACAGGCTCGCTAATTTCTCCCGGCTTCATTTTTTTCAAAGCGTTTTCAAACTCGGGAATCATTCTGCCGAGAGTGAATTTGCCTAAATATCCGCCTCTTGGCGCAGACGGGCCTTCGGAATATTCTTTTGCAACTTTTTCAAAAGAAACACCCTTTTTCAACAAACCCTGAATCATTTTCAACTTTTTCTGAGCCTGCTCTTCGTTTTGGGCATCTGACTTTTTGGTATTGAAAATCTTTGCATCTTTTTGAGGCGTAACAAGGATATGGTAAGCCTCAAACTCCTCTTCCCCCGCAAAAAGTTCGGGATGGGATTTGTAGAAAGCCTCCAATGCTTTATCGTCGGGCTTAAAATTTTCAAAAAGGTATTTGTAATACTGCTCTAAAAGAATTGTGTCTTCGTCCATTTCTTTTCTTACAAGAAACTCTGGTTTTTTGTCAAGTTTCAACTTTTTTGCCTCTTGGACAAGAAGTTTTTGTACAGTCAACTGTTCAAGCAGTTTTTTCTTTCCCTCTTCTCCCATATACTGGCTTTTAGCCTTTTCGGGAAGTGTGTCAATAAGCAGTTTAAACTTGTCTTCGGTAAGTTTGTAACCGTTAATGTTGGCTATAACCTTGCCGGTTCCCTTATAATACTCGCTTTGAGACTTGTTGCATCCAACCGTTACCAATAAAAACAAAACAATTATTACCAATGGAAGCACTTTTTTCATAAAATCACTCCTATCTTTGTTATCCCTATAATTATGACAGAATACAAAACAAAAAAAAACCAAAATCATACCCCTTTAAGGGGACACTTCTCACATAACGGATTTTTTCTTGAACAAAAATCTTTGCCAATGTAAACCAAACCTGCGTGAAATTCGTTGTAAATTTCCGCACTTTCGGGAATTGAATTTTCAATCAAAAGCCTCAATTCGTCGTAATCAATCTTTTCGTCGCATATTCCGTGCCTTGAAAAAATCCTTTTAGTGTATGCGTCAACAACAAAAATTTTCTTGTTTCCCGCATAAAGCAGAATTGAATCCGCGGTTTCCCTTCCTATTCCCCATATTGAGAGAAGTTTGTTTCTTAAATCCTTTACTGGGCCCGAATTGAAAAACATTTTCAAATCGCAGTTGTAATTCTCTTTTAAAAATCTGCAAAATTCCTTTAATTTTTTTGCCTTTTGGTTAAAGTAGCCGGAAGGCTTAATCAATTCCGCAAGAAAGGACAAATCCGCATCCAAAATACCTTTGCAGGATAAAATATCCGCATTTTTCAAATTTTCTATGGCTTTTTCAACATTTTTCCATGCGGTATTTTGGGTTAAAATAGCGCCTATGCAAACCTCAAAAGGGGTTTCTGCCGGCCACCAATGCAAGGTGCCGTAATAGTCCCAAAGTTTTTTCCTGATTTTTTCTATTTTGCAATTAGAATTCATACCCTAAAAACAAAGCAAATTTTTCCACGCTTTTTGCAAGAGAGAGAAATTCGTCTCTGTCAAGAGACTGAAAGCCGTCGGACAACGCTTTTTCGGGATAGGGGTGGGTTTCAACAATAATTCCGTCCGCACCGACAGCCATTGCCGCAACCGCAAGTTTTTCCACCAAATCCCTTCTTCCCGTGCCGTGGCTCGGGTCAACAACAACCGGCAGAAAGGTTTTTTTCTTCAAAAACGCAACCGCATTCAAATCCAAAATATTTCTAAACGCAGGGTCAAAAGAACGTATTCCCCTTTCGCACAGAATTATATTTTCGTTGCCTTCGCTTAAAATATACTCGGCGGCGTTTAGAAACTCTTCCACCGTTGCCGACATGCCTCTCTTTAAAAGCACTGGCTTTCCGGTTTTGCCAACTTCTTTCAACAATTCAAAAGAAGACATGTTTCGCGAACCAATCTGAAACCCGTCGGCATATTTGAAAACAAGTTCAACATACTTTGTGTCGGTAATCTCGGTAATAAAGGGAATGTTGTGTTTTCGGCTCGTTTCTTTCAGAATTTTCAAACCCTCTTCTCCAAGCCCCTGAAAAGAGTAAGGGGAAGTCCTCGGTTTAAACGCACCGCCTCTCAAAAGATTGACTTTGCTTATTTTCACATAGGAAACGATTTCTTCCATTATTTCCTTAGACTCAACGGCGCAGGGCCCGGCGCAGAAGAGAAAATTTCCCCCGCCGACTTTCGTATCCGCTATTTCAACTATTTTTTTATCCCTTTTTTCAATAACTTTCAAACCTTCCATACATGCCTCTTAAATAGATTTTACCTAAATTTCCAAGTGTTTCAACTTAAACTATCCTTTAACCGCCTAACTCCGTACAACCTTATTGCCAAAACAACTGATTGGGTAAAGACGGTTAAACAGGCTACAAGGTAAACTCCGGAAAAGGAAGAAGTCAGCAACAGCAAGACAACATGCAAAACGGAAGCAAAAATAATTGAGTTGTTGACAAGTGCATCTTTTCCGGAAACGCCCAAATAGGGATAGCCTAAAAGCAGCGCAGGCAACCACAGCATTCCGCCTACGGACAAAATTCTCAAAACATTGGCTGACTGGACATAATCATTTCCGTAAACCAAAAGAATTACCCATTTTGCGGATAAAATTATCCCAATAAGCAAAACAACGTTTAATAGAGAAGAATATTTGAAGATTTTTTTGTAAAAATTGAAATCTTTAAACTTTGCCATATAGGGATAAAGCGCGTCGTTCAAAGGCAGATAGAGAGAGGACACGGCCATAAAAATCTTCTCAGCCATGGAATACAAGCCTGCGGCAGTGTTTCCCAAAAACAAACCGAGAAAAATTACGTTGCTGTAATTGTAAAGCGAGATAAAGAGATTCGACAAAAAGAAATGAAAACTTTTTTTCCAAACCTGCAACAGATATGGCAGATGCGGGAAAAACAATTTTACCGAATACTTTTTCAAAGCAAGGACAAAAGAGGAAACGCCTGTCAAAATCATTGAAAAAGAAAGAAATACCGCCACCAAAACGTAATCGTCGGGATTTCTGACAAAAGAAAAAAGCAAAACCGTGTAAACAACCCTTCCCGCAAGGTTAAAGTAAGTAATGTATTTCATATCTTCCAAACCCTGAAAAAACCAGATTGGGAAAAACACATAGCCGATTAAATATCCGTACATTAAAAGAAAGAAAACTTTTTCCGACTTAAATTTATCCACAAAATTAACCAAAAGCAAAAGTATGAGGAAAACAACAACAGCGAGAAACAACTTAATCAGAAAAACGGAGTTAAAGATTTCTTCCACTCGTTTTTTATTTTCCCTTTCAACGGAAATCTCTTTAACCGCGCTTAGATTAAACCCGAAATCAGTTACTATTGAGAAAAACATAATTACCGACTGCGCAAAGACAACAAGACCGAATCTTTCCAGCCCAAGCATTCTCATCAGAAAAGGATAGGTGATAAAATGCAGAAAATGAAGGCTTCCTCTTAAAAAAAAGAGAGAAAAGAGATTTTTAAAAACCCTTCTTGTATTTTCATTTTTTACCATAATCTATTTTGCCTGACAGACATTTTTTCTCCTTCCTGCTATTTTACCAGAATGAGTATCACACTTTTCCTTTTTTCTATCAAAAAATTAAAGTTTATATTAAAATTAAAGGTTGAGGAGTATATGGCAAAGTTTATAGTTCCCGAAAAAAGATTTTACAAAATAGGCGAAGTCGTAAAAATCATAAAAGAGCCTGCATCCACCATAAGGTTTTGGGAAAAAGAATTTTCAATACTCAAACCTTTGAAAAACTCAAAAGGACAGAGAATTTACACAGACAAAGATATTGAAATACTCAAATTCATAAAAGAAAAAAGGGAAAACGGACTTACTCTTGAAGGAATAAAAAAAGAATTAAAAAACAAAAGAAACGAAATCAAGCATAAAATAAACCTGAAACAAGAGTTGAAAGAGATAAAAAAAGAATTGGAAAGACTGCTTCAAGCGTTGAAGAGGTTTTAATGAAACTTACAAGAGAAACAATTGACAAAGCGGAAAAAAAATATTTTCTAAAAGGAAAGAAGAAGCAAGCGGACGTTTATCTCATAGAATTTGAAGGAAAAAAAATCGTTGTCAAAGATTACAAAAACAAAAACTTCTGGGTAAAAAGATACGGCAAAAGGGTTGCAAAAAGAGAATATGAAAATTATTTAAAAGCAAACGAATTGTTTGACTTTTTTCCGAAAACCTTCGGCATGCCGGACAAATTATCCCTTGCAATAGAATTTATTGACGGAATCACATTCGGAGAGGCAATAGGAAACGAAAAATACTGCTTTGCCATAAACGAATTTAAAAAATGCGTAAAAGAAATGAATAAAAAAAACGTTTTCCACCTTGATTTGAGAAAAAGGGGAAACATAATAATCAAAGGCGACAGGGTTTTTCTCATTGACCTTGCATCAATGATTTTTTTAACAAAACTAAGCCCTTTAAACCTTGCGAAACCGATACTCAAACTTGCCGACACAAGCAGTATTTTAAAATGGAAAAGTTTTATCTGTCCGTCAAAACTAACCGAAAGAGAGAAAAAAAAGTTAAAAAAATTTCAGTGGGTCAGAATGCTTTGGATTTTCAACAAACCCAAACTTCCGGGAAAAAACTGATGGCAACTTACTGGCACAAGGTAAAAAAACAGGATTTAAGCAAAAAAATTGAGGAAATAAAAGAAAATTTCAACGACTGCGAAATTTTGGAAGCGGAAATCATTGTTCCACAAAACGGTGCTTTTGTAAAACTCAACACAAAAGAAGACGCGGAAAAACTACTTCTTCACAACACAATTATTGTTTTCAGCGATAAAGTTGAAAAAGATTACGAAAATACTTTAAAAAACAAAGACTTTGCGCACGGCGTTTTTCTTACCGCCGAAAGCAAAACAGCCGATATTGAAAAAAAACTCATATCCGGCGTGCACGGGGCAAAGGAGTGTCATTTTGTCGTGGTTGAATCTGTTTAACGAAAACGTTTACAAAGCGACAAACCTGACGGTTGAGAAAAAACACAAGGTTTTTAAAAAAAAGGGATTGGACAAACTTATTCCTCAATGCAGGGAAAAAAGACAAACCTGCCTTGAAAATGCGGAAAAACTCTGGAAAAATGCGGAAAAAAATTTCAAACAAAACGGAATAGAGGTATTTTTTGCCCAAAACGGAAAATCCGCAAAAGAT
>JAMOUY010000154.1 GCA_027067895.1 Acidobacteriota bacterium | reverse complement strand
TATTGAAACTGCGTCAAACACGTTGTCCTTAAATGGAAGTTTGCTTCCGTCCGCGTGAATAGGGTAAATTCTTTTTCCCTTTATTTTTTTTAATCCCTTTTCAAGCATTTTTTCCGCAAAGTCAACCCCGATAATGTCCGCTTTGGGAAATTCTTTTGCAAAATCAACCGCAAGGTCAAGTGTGCCGCATGCAACGTCAAGAATTCTTTCAATTTTTTCCCCTTTAAGCGCTTTTACGGTTTTTTTTCGCCAAATTTTGTCAACGTTTGCGCTGAAAAAATGGTTTAGAAAATCATATCTGTGGGATATTGAGTTAAACATTGAGCGGATTTTTCTGCTTTCCTTGTCCATCAAAACCTCTCAATCTCTGCTTTAATTCCGTTTTCTTCAATTTCAACAATCCCTATCCCCCCTCTTCTGAAAGGCCCGGGGTTTAAAACAACGGTTTTTCCTATGTAGTCTATGCCTGATGCTTCGTGAATATGCCCGCACAGAAATGCGAGAGGCTGTTTCTCTTCAACAATTTTTCTCAAAGTTTTGCTTCCTACGTGAATGCCGAGCATTACCCTGTCTGTTTTTGTTTTGTAAGGCGGGGTATGGGAAACAATTATTGTTTTTTCCCCTTCTTCAATGTTTTTTGAGATACATTCTGCAATTTCTTCCTCTTCCATTTCAAAGGGGGTGCCGAACGGGGTGGGGGTTGAGCCGCCGCAACCTACAAAGTCTATTCCGTTAAACTCAATTCTTTTCCCATGGATATTTACCCCTAATTTTTCAAGGATTTTTATTGAGTGTTTTCCGTCCATGTTTCCCGGTATTGCAAAAATGTTTTTGTTTATGCCTTTAAGTTCTTTGACAACGTTTTCAATCTCTTTTTCCTCTCCGTGGGTGGATATGTCGCCGCATAAAACAATTCCGTCGCATTGAGACAAAAATTTTCCGCAAGAGTTTATCTTTTCAATGTTTCCGTGTATGTCGCTTAATACCGCAATCTTCATAAAAACTCCTCAATCCTTAAATTCTAAATGATTTTGGGAAAAATTAAAGTTTTTTCTTTTACAGTGCGTCAAACAGGTTTTTTGTTGCTTTTTCAATGTCTTCCGCTTTTAAAATTGCCGAGATTACCGCAACCTTGTTTATGCCGAGAGAGGAAATCTCTTTTGCGTTTTTTTCGGTAATTCCCCCGATTGGGATAACGGGAAGTTCGGTTTTTTTCAAAACCTTTTTTACAAACTCAATTCCCACGGACTGCCCTGCGTCTGATTTTGTTGTGGTTGAGAAAACGGGACCCGGGGAAATGTAGTCAATATCCTGCTTCAACGCGTATTCCAATTCCTCTTCGTTTCCGGCCGACATTCCTATAACTTTGTTTTTCCCAAGTATTTTTCTTGCGTATTTTACCGGCAAATCGTCCTGTCCCAGATGGACGCCGTCCGCGTTTGATGCAAAGGCAACGTCAACCCTGTCGTTTATTATGAACAAAATTCCGTTTTTTTTACACACTTTTTTTATTCTTTCCGCAAGTTTGACAAAGTCTTTTGTTGAAATGTTCTTCTCTCTTAACTGAACGATTTTAACCCCGAAAGGGCATGTTTTTTCAATAATTTCCTCATAACTTCGGTTTCCCGCAAGTTTTCTGTCAAGTATAAGGTAAATTCCTTTTTCTTTTAAAACGCTTTTATCTGTCAAGGGATATTCCTTCCATTCCCGCTATATAATCCTGCCTTTCAACAATTTCTCCGTTTTCTTCCGCCGTTGAGTTTCCGCCAATCTCAAATCCGCACAGTTTGTTTTCCGATTTGGCTATTATGTATGCGATTTCGGATACTGTTTCAGGCGAGAAAATGTCTTTAACAAGAAAAACCGTCTTCTGGTTGGGTTTTATTCCTTCCTTTTCAACCTCTTCAAGCATATTGCCTTGGTTGTCGTATGCGGTAAAGGTTATTGTGCTTTCGTTTTGGGAAGAGTTTATAACCGCAATTCCAGTCCAGAAATTTTCCCCGGATTGAATGTGGGGAAACAAAAGTTTTGTTGACGGCACGGTTATTGCGTTTATTCCCGAAAGAAGCCTTGCGCCCATTTCGGGAAGCGTACCGAAAAGTTGATAGCCTATAAGGTTGTTTTCCTCGCCGGTTATCTTTATCCATGCGGTGTTTTGAGGAAAATCCCTTCCGTTGTTTATCCATAAATCCTGCACAAGGCAGACTGTTTTTTGGTAAGCGTCAAGGTTTAAAGAGAAGGTGTCAAGGGTGTTTCCGTCCTCGTCGTAGGCAAATACTGTAATTTGACTTGGATTATCCGATGTGTTTTCAAATACAATTCCCGTCCACCAGTAGTTTCCTTCAACGTGAATGTGCGGGAAATACAATGTGTTTGAAGGAATTAAATCAAGGGAAAGTCCGCAGGTTTGGTTTACGTCTTTTCTTTCAAATATTTGGTAGCATGCAAGGTTTTCGCTGTCAGAATTAATTGTTGCCCAATTTTTTTCAGGGGTAATGCCGTTTGGATTGTAAAAATCTCTATACCATTCAAAGTAATTCATTGTGTAAGGATTTGAGGGGGACGGAATAGTTGTTTCTTCCCCTTGATGGATGTCGATGTTTACGCTTGTGTTGACGTTTTTTCCGTTTGCAAGCGCGCAAAAACTGTTCCAATAGTCTGTTTCTGGTGCTATGTGGGGGACGTAAACGGTGTTTGAAAGTTTTTCTATTCCTTTGAAAATTCTGCTTTTTGATTTTTCTTTGTCAACGGTGTAAATGTAGCCTTCAATTTTTTGGTCTGATGTTGCCATTATCCAGAAATCGGTGTCGATTTCGTCTCCGTTAACCTCGCTGTAATATTTTTCTCCCGGGTTTAAAACAATTTCCTTTTCCCTTAAAACAAGCATTCCTTCTTTTGCTATGTAATCAATGTAAATGGTTGCCTGTTGGTTTGAGAGATTTATTAACCCTAAAAAACTTTGGTATTTGTTGTTGTTTGGCGCGTATGGAAAGAAAAGTTTTTTTCCTTCTTTTTCAGGCACAAAAACGGTATAATTTTCGGGCAGTATTCCTCTTTTGTAAAAAAAGTATGAGATAGTCTCTTGAAACTTTCCGCCGTTAAAGGCATCTGCACTGTAAAACGACAATGCCGCCGATTGGTATGATGTTGATGTTGAAATATGGTAAAGGGCTTCAATTACGTCTTTGTCAAATTCATTTCCCACCGCTTTTCTTATCTGCCACAAGGTTGAGGAAAAGATTACCCCGTCCCAGTGAATATTTGCCTGTCCGGTGAGGTAATACGGTTCTTTCATATTTTCAGGATAATGTCTGTCTGTTTTTATCGGCCTTATGTAAGCGGGTGTGCCGGGATGGTAAGTGGTCGCGTCCCATTCTCCGATATAGTCTCTGAAAATTTTATCGTTTCCGAATGATGCCGCAAAGTAATCGCTCAATCCCTCGTCAAGGCTTGCCGCTTCCCAAGAGTTTCCCATTCCCGGAATAATGTAATGGGTTACAGCATGCATAAATTCGTGAAGTATAATTTCTCCGTCTTCCGCATCGTCAACCCCGCCGTCTCCGAAATGCAAGCCTTTGTCTGTTTCCGAATAAAAAGAATTGTCCGCTCTCATATAGTGAACGTTTACCGGAATAGGGTTTGGCAGTATGCCTATGCCCATTGATTCTATGTATTTTCTTGCTTCGGTAATCCAGTAGTATGCGTTGACCTCTTCAAAAGCGTAATCGCTTCTTAGGTAAAAGTATCCTCCGTTGTTTTCCGTTGCTAGTCCCGGGCTGTATTCGGAAACGGGATAGTATCCGAAGTAAGAAGCGGGCGCAATTCCGTGGGCTGTTAAATCAACAAAACGATTTTTTAATTTTCCAGATGATGATATGTCTGTCAGTGTTACAGTAACGTATGTTTGGTTTAATTCGGTGTAGTCGCTATCGTTGTTATCTGCCAGTTGAGTGTTGCCGGAATAACATACGGGATTGGGGTAAAAAATTTGTCCTTGGGAATCAAAGTGCACGATAAGGCTTTTTTCTTTTAAGATTTGTCCGTTTTTTGCGTCAACGTAAATATATTTTAAGTCTTTTTCAAAAACCGCTTTTATTCTGAAACAAGGTTTTTTGCCAAAATATCCCTTTTCAACCGAAACTATTTTTTTAAATTTCGGTTTTATTTTTATTTTTTCTTTGATTTTTTCAATGTTTTTAAAGTCGGGTTTGTTGAAATCCGAGAAAGTATTATTAACAAGTTTTACAACTTTGTCTTTATAAATTACGCAAAGCAATTCACTGTTGAAAACGGGCAGGTTGTTTGCTTTTTGAGTGTAGCGTAAGGTTGTTGTGTTTGTGTTTGAAAGTTTGCTTTTTAATTCAAAGTTTTTCAAATCTATACCGAGTTTTTGTTTTTCAATAAAGTTTTTCAAAACTCTTTCAGGGGATATTTTTGTGTTTTTATTTGCGTTTATTAAAACGTATTTTGGGTTAAACACAATTTCTTTAAGTTTGCCGTTGGCATAATTTCGGTAAAGAATGGTGTTTTCGGACGAATAAGCAAATATTGTCGCTAAAACCATGCATGTTAAGAATATTTTTTTCATTATTTTACCTCAATTTTGTCAATGTGAAAGGATTGCTGATATTTTGATTTTATCTCAAATAATAACCTGACTTTCTTTCCTGCAAATTGGGAAATGTCTATACTTTCCTTTTTCCAGACCGTAAAATCAGAAACCTCGGAAGACCTTTCAAGGGAATTCATGAAAGAAGGAGTGTATTCTTTCAAAAGCGTTGTTTGGTTAAAATTTATTCCGTCGGATAAAACAAGGTCTTCTGTAACGTAAACTTTGCATGAATATTGGGCGGTATTGGGCCATCCGAATTGGTAGTAGTAGGATAGAGTGCTTGCATTTGAAGGCAAATCAATCTGAGGAGAGACAAGGTATTTGTGGTTGAGTGCATTGTTTGTGCCGTAGAAACCAACAACGTAATCGCTTCCCTCTGGCGGAATTTGGGGAAATTGTTCTGCCCAAATTTGAAGCCCTGTTGAAAGTTTGGAAGCCACCTGCCATCCGTCCCCGTTGTATTGATTGTCTTTTGCAATTACTGTTTTCCAAGTTCCGTCGGATATGATTGAACTGTTTTCAAACCCTTCTCTCAAAGCGATATAGCCGTAGGGAATTGCAAGCATGCCGGAAATATAATCTTGTTCGGGTGTAAGGTTTCCCCAAAGTTCAAATCCGACAAGGTTTTCGCTTGAATCCACAACAATGTATGTTGTTCCGTCGGGCACTTGGCTGTTAAACATGTCCTTTACGGTTGATACGTATTTTTCCCCGGGTTTAAACAGGGTTGATATTTGAATTGTTTTAAGAGCCTTTCCTTCGTTATTGTATGCGGTTGCTTCAACTATTCCGTTGTTTTGTCCTATGTTTACAAAAACAATTCCAGTCCAGAAGTCGCTGTTGGATTCAACGTGGGGATAGACAAGTTGCTTATGTCCCTCAACGGGGCAGTTAAGCCCTGCAAGAAGCCTTCTTCCCACGCTTTCAAGCGTGCCGAAGAGTTCGTATCCTATAATTTTGTTCTCATCGCAGGTTGCTTTAATCCATGCTGTATTTTCTGGGAAATCCAATTCCTTGTCCGTCCAAAGACTTTGAGCCAATTTTACGAGTTTTGTGTAAGGTTCAATTTTCCAATCAACGGTTGAAAGTTCGCTTCCGTCGGAAGCCATTGCGTGGAAACTTACGGTTATTTCGGAATCCGACGCATTGTTTACGGCAATTCCCGTCCACCAATAGTTTCCTTCAACGTGAATATGGGGGAAATAAAGGGTATCGGTTAATTCGGACGGTAGGGAAAGACCTGCAATGTTAAAAATATCTTCGGATTTTACCTTGAATGTTTCCATTCCGCTTAAAGTTGCGTTGCCGTTTGTGTATATTTTCCCCCAGCCTCTCATATTTTCGGGAAATGAGTTGTTAAAAACATCGCTAAACCACTCAAAATAGTTTTGAGTAAGCGGATTCACAGGTGCTGGAAGTGTTTTTATGTTTGCAAAGTAATCAAAGTAGGGCGAACTTGTTTTATAGAAATCGCCGTTGATTAAAGATGTATATGTGTACCAATAATTTGTTTCTGGGGCGATGTGAGGCACGTAAATGCTTTTTGACAAAGTTGTATCGGGTAAATAAAAATACGATTCCGTCAAGTCGTTTGAGATTGTATTCATATAGCCTGAAAGATATTTGTTGCTGCTCACCATAACCCAGCACGGTTCGTCAAGTGTTTGGTTGCATATTTCTTGATAAATTCTTTCGCCCGCTTTTAGTGTTCCGTATTTGTCTTGAACAATTTTGTTTCCGTTTTTGTTTACGATATGAATAACATAGGGAATGTTTTCTTCCGACATGTTAAGAATTCCAATATGTGAAGTAAAGGATGTGTCATGAAAGGCAAGGGGGAAGTAAAGATGATATTTGTACGAATCGCTGAATGATTTTGTATTTTCCGCTGCTAAAAAAGGTATTAAGTTTAGTATGGCAAAGAAAAAAATAATTGTTTTTTTCATGAAAAAACCCTCCGATTTTTTCTTAATTATACAATATTTTCTAAAAGCGGAGGGTGTGTTTTTTTAATATTGACCCATGTTGCGAGCCATTTCTTCAAGTTTTCTTATTCTTTCCTCAATAGGCGGGTGAGTTGAAAAAAGTTTTGCTAACATCTTGCTTGTTAACGGATTTACTATAAACATGTGGGCAGTATTCGGGGAAGCCTGAGGCATGGGTAATCTTTTTGAGTATGCATCCAATTTTCTCAATGCATTGGCAAGGTATAGGGGATTTCCCGCAAGTTCGGCGCCTTTTTTATCCGCAAGATATTCCCTTGAACGGGAAATTGCAAGTTGAATTAAAGTTGCCGCCAGCGGAGCAAGTATGGATAGCACAAGCATTCCTATTAATCCCCCACGATTGTCGTCGTCTCTTGAAAATCCGCCGAACATTGCTCCGAATCTTGCCATTTTTGCAAGAAGCATTATGGCGCCGGCAATTGTTGCCGCAATGGATTGGATTAAAATGTCTCTGTGAATAATATGTCCCAATTCGTGTGCAAGCACGCCTTTTAATTCGTTCCTGTCAAGAAGTTCAAGAATTCCGCGTGTTACCGCAACTGCCGCATGCTCAGGGTTTCTTCCCGTGGCAAACGCATTCGGCTGTTCCGAAGGCAGAATATAGATTTTAGGCATGGGGATTCCCGCCTTTGTTGTCAATTCCCTTACAATTGCGTAAAGTTCCGGCGCTTCCTCTTCGCTTACCGGTTTTGCCCTGTATGCGGCAAGAACGATTTTGTCCGAAAACCAGTATGAAAAGAAATTCATTCCCATTGCGAGGATAAAAGCGATAACCATTCCCGATTGTCCGCCTATTAAATTTCCTATCCAGACGAAAAGCAAAGTTAACGCTGTTAAAAAACCAAAACTTTTTATCCAATTAATCATTGTTTCCTCCTGTTTTTTATCTTTTCAATATTAATATACCGCTAAATTTCTTATTTTCAAAATGGCAAAGTTGGATTTTTAAACTTGACAACAACTCACTAAAATTTTTTTATAAAAATTTTTTAATTTTTCTTGACAATGTTGGAAAAGGAATTAAATTCTAAATCGGAAAGAAAAAATTTCTTAAAGGAGGGAAAATATGAACCTTGACAGATTTACAATAAAAGCGAGGGACGCAATAGCGGACGCTTTTGAAAAAGCGGAACTTTTGCAGAATCCCGAAATAACCGAACTTCATTTAATGAAGTCTCTGCTTGAACAGGAAGGGGGAATTGTAAAGCCTCTTCTGCAAAAAGCGGGGGTATTGGTTGATTTGCTTGAACAGGAAGTTGAGCAAAAACTCGCTTCCTTGCCCAAGGTTGAGGGAGTGCAGAGGTATCCTTCTCCCAATTTTCAGGCGATTTTGGTTAAATCCAAGCAGATTGCCGACAGCATGGGGGACGAATACACCTCTTCCGAACACCTTGTGCTTGCAATAATTGAAAAACCCGGTGAATTGGCCGATTTTTTCAAATCCCACAACATAACCAAGGGAAGCGTTTTGCAGGCAATTAAAGACATCAGAGGCGGACAGAAGGTAACCGACGCAAGCGCCGAGGATAAATATCAGGCTATTGAAAAATACTGCATAGACTACACAAAACTTGCCGAAACCGGAAAACTTGACCCGGTAATAGGAAGGGACGAGGAAATCAGAAGGGTAATGCAGGTTTTGACAAGAAGGACCAAAAATAACCCGGTGCTTATAGGTGAACCCGGTGTTGGTAAAACCGCAATTGTTGAGGGAATTGCCCAGAGAATTGTAAAGGGCGACGTTCCCGAAAACCTTAAAGACAAAAAACTTGTTGCCCTTGATTTGGCCGCACTTGTTGCAGGCGCAAAATTCAGGGGCGAGTTTGAAGAAAGGTTGAAAGCCGTTGTTAACGAAATAGAAAAATCCGACGGTCAGATAATACTCTTTATAGACGAATTGCACACCCTTGTGGGCGCAGGTGCAAGCGAAGGCTCAATGGATGCGGCAAACATATTGAAGCCCGCCCTTGCAAGGGGAATGTTGAGATGTATCGGCGCTACAACCTTGAACGAATACCAGAAATACATTGAAAAAGATGCGGCATTGGAAAGAAGGTTTCAGCCTGTTATTGTAAAAGAACCGACTGTTGAAGACACAATCTCTATTTTAAGGGGATTGAAAGAAAGGTACGAAGTGCATCACGGAATAAAAATAGCCGACAGCGCGATAGTTGCTGCGGCAACCTTGTCTCACAGGTACATTACCGACAGGTTTTTGCCCGACAAGGCGATTGACCTTATTGACGAAGCATGTTCTAAATTGAAGATAGAAATTGACTCCGTGCCCGCTGAAATAGACCAGTTGCAGAGACAGATAATGCAGTTGGAAATTGAAAAACAGGCTTTGAAGAAGGAAACAGACCCGGCGTCTCAAAAAAGGCTTGAAGAAATTGAGGAAAACTTAAGAAACCTTAAAGAAAAAGAACAGGCTTTGCTTGCAAGGTGGCAGTTAGAAAAAGAGAAAATCAAAAAGGTTAGGGAATTAAAGGAAAAAATAGAAGAACTTGAAAGAAAACTTGAAGAAGCCACAAGAAAAGGCGACTTTGAAGAAGCGGCAAAAATCCAATACGGCGAATTGCCCGAAACCAAAAAGCAACTTGAACTTGCAAACGAAGAATTAAAGAAAATACAGGCAGAATCAAAACTGTTGAAAGAGCAGGTTGACGACGAAGACATTGCCGAAATCGTTTCCAAATGGACGGGAATACCCGTGTCCAAAATGCTTGAAAGCGAAAGGGAAAAACTGCTTAAACTTGAAAGCATACTCAAACAGAGAGTTGTTGGACAGGACGAAGCAATAAAACTTCTTGCCGAAACCATAAGGCGTTCAAGAGCGGGATTGCAAGACCCGTCCAAGCCTATCGGTTCCTTTATCTTTATGGGGCCCACAGGCGTAGGTAAAACCGAGTTGGCAAAAGCGCTTGCAGAGTTTCTCTTTGACACCGAAGAGGCGCTGATAAGAATAGACATGTCCGAATTTATGGAGAAACACTCGGTTGCAAGGCTTATAGGAGCGCCTCCCGGATACGTTGGATACGACGAAGGCGGAGTATTGACCGAAAAGGTAAGAAGACAGCCTTACTCGGTAATTTTGCTTGACGAAATTGAAAAGGCGCATCCCGACGTGTTGAACGTATTGTTGCAGGTGCTTGACGACGGAAGATTGACGGACGGAAAAGGAAGAACGGTGAACTTTAAAAACACCGTGCTTATTATGACTTCCAACATAGGAAGCGATTTGATACTTACAATGGACGACTCAAACA
>JAMOUY010000153.1 GCA_027067895.1 Acidobacteriota bacterium | reverse complement strand
CTTTGAGGGACAGATATTGCGCAATACAAACCGCAAGGCAGATTTTAAGGGGAAATGTGGAAGATTTTGTGAACAAAATAAAGGAAATTGAAATCCCATCTCTCATAATTTGGGGGGACAAGGACAGAATAATCCCTCTAAAAACAGGGCATAAATTAAACAAAGACTTAAAAAACTCCGAACTTAAAATTATTGAAAACTGCGGGCATGTCCCTCAGGAAGAATGCCCGGAAAAAACATGCGCCCTTATAAAAGACTTTTTTGAAAAAATCAATTTCTGAAAGTCTTTTAGCCCTTACTCTCCTCGTTTTTCAACTCAGGGTCAAAGCATTTTCTGCACCTTGCCTCATACAATCCGACAGACCCGACAACAATTCTGTCCTTCTTTTTAACCGTCCTCTGAGTCCTGTTTGCAAGGTTTCCGCATTTAACGCATATTGCAAGAAGTTTGGTAACAAACTCCGCCTCGGCCATAAGCCTCATTGTATTTTCAAAAGGTTGGCCGAGATAGTCTTGGTCAAGCCCCGCAACAATAACCCTTTTGCCGCTGTCAGCAAGGTATTTGCAAACGTCTATTATCTTTTCGTCAAAAAACTGCACCTCTTCAATTCCTATTACCTCGTCATTCTCTTCCACCTGCGAAAGAATGTCGTCCGAATGCATTACAACAATTGCGTCAAGCATGTTTTTGTTGTGGGAAGAAATCTTTTTTTCCGAATACCTGTCGTCAAGGGCGGGCTTAAAAACCTTTACCTTCTGTTTAGCAATTATAGCCCTTCTAAGCCTCTTAATTAACTCCTCGGTTTTTCCGCTGTACATGCAGCCTGTAATTACCTCAATCCAGCCCGTATCCTTCATCTGCCTTATCATGGTTTTTCCCTAATGCCTGAAATGCCTGATGCCTGTAAACACCATTGCAATACCGTGCTCGTCGGCAGCCTCTATAACCTCTTTGTCCCTTATTGAGCCGCCCGGCTGAATAATGGCTTTAACCCCAATCTTTGCAGCCTCGTCAATGCTGTCCCTGAAGGGGAAAAAGGCATCCGACGCAAGCACGCTTCCCTTTAAATCTTTGTTTGCCTTCATTACCGCAATCTTTACAGAATCAACCCTGCTCATCTGCCCCGCGCCTATTCCCAAGGTTTCGTTTTCCTTACAGAAAACTATTGCGTTTGACTTAACGTGCTTTACAACCTTCCATGCAAATTCAAGCGCCCTCATTGTCTCTTCGTCAGGCTTGGCTTTTGTAACAATTTTCCAGTCCTTACGATTTTCCTCAATTGTGTCGGCATCCTGCAACAAAATTCCCCCTCTAACCCTTTTCAGGGAAAAATATGGATACTTTTCGCTGTTTATAGGAAGTTCAATAAGCCTTAAATTTTTCTTTTTTGAAAATACCTGCCTCGCCCCTTCGGTAAAAGAAGGCGCAATTACAACCTCGCAGAAGTTTTTGGTAATAAAGGATGCAAGTTCCTCGTCAACCTCTCTGTTTAAGGCAATAATACCGCCGAAAGCGGACATTGGGTCTGTTGAATGCGCCCTTTTAAAAGCCTCAACCAAACTTTCCCCGTCCCTTCCTATTCCGCAGGGGTTTGCATGCTTCACTATAACGCATGCAGGCTCTTCAAACTCCCTTACCATTTCAATAGCGGCGTCGCTGTCCATAAGGTTGTTGTAGGATAACTCCTTGCCCTGCAACTTTTTCAAGGCCGGCAATTCGTCGCTTCTGAAATCAGGCTCTCTGTAAAAAGCGGCGTCCTGATGGGGATTTTCCCCGTATCTCAAAGTTGCTTCAAGGTTGAATTCAAGAAACAGACTTTTAGGAAACTTAATGCCAAGCGATTTTCCGAAAAAGGAAGATATGGCTATATCGTATGAAGCGGTGTGTGAAAAAGCCTTGTAAGCAAGCGTCTTCCTTAATTCAAGGGAAACCTTGCCGTCTTTTTTGATTTCCTCAACAACTTTCCCGTAATCGTCAGGGTCAACAACAACGGCAACTGAATGGAAGTTTTTTGCGGAAGCCCTCAAAAGGGTTGGCCCGCCTATGTCAATGTTTTCAATAATAGTGTCTTCGTCATCCGTCTTTGCGACAGTTTCTTTAAATGGATAAAGGTTTACGCATACAATCTCAAAGGGGTTAATTCCGTGTTCTTCAATCTCTTTTTTATGCTCTTCCTTCCTTAAATCCGCAAGTATTCCCCCGTGAATTTTAGGGTGCAAAGTCGTAACCCTTCCCTCAAGGATTTCCGGGAAACCGGTTATCTCCGAAACCCTGATAGGGTTTAAGCCGTTTTCCTTCAAAACCCTGTAAGTGCCACCGCTTGAAACAATTGTAAAACCAAGGGCTTCAAGTTGCTTTCCAAAATCAACAATCCCTGTTTTATCGCTTACCGAGATTAAGGCAAATCTTTTCATTTCACACCTCAAAAAAATTATTCCCCTCTATTTTAATCAAAAAAAATCCCCATTAAAAGCGGAAGAAAGTTTTTTAACATCAATTTCAAAACCTATTTCGGAAAAAGTATGCAAAAACGCTTTTTCA
>JAMOUY010000152.1 GCA_027067895.1 Acidobacteriota bacterium | reverse complement strand
TTATAACCCACAATTGGGAAAACGAATTGACAAAAATAGGGTTTGGAAATTTTACCCACCATTATTTTTTTGGAAAAAAAGTTAGATTAACAATATCAAAAAAGGAGGGATAGAATGGATTTTGTTCATACCGATAATGCGCCGAAGGCGATAGGGCCTTATTCTCAGGCGGTTAAGGCAAACGGCTTTGTTTTTTGCTCGGGACAGATTGCGATTGACCCGAAAAGCGGGGAGATTGTTGGCAACACGGTAAAAGAGCAGACTGAACAATGTCTTAAAAACCTGTTTGAGGTGTTGAAAGCCGCCGGTTCAAATTTTGACAAAGTTGTAAAAACATCCGTTTTTCTTGCCGATATGTCAACTTTCGGCGAAATGAACGAAGTTTACGAAAGAATGTTTAACGGACACAAGCCTGCGAGGGCTGCCGTTGCGGTAAAAACATTGCCTAAAAACGTGCTTGTTGAAATTGAGGCAATAGCGGTTTATTCTTGATTTTTCGGGGGTGTTTTGGGTAATAAAAAAAGAAAACCGACTGTTTTACAATTTTTTGCCATAAATATTTTTGTTGTATCTGTGCTTTTTATATGCGTGTTTTATTTTATTTGGGTAAAGTATGAGCACAGACGATTTAATAAGGCTGTTGCTGAATCGAAAAGAATTTATATTGAAAGCAAAAAGCAGGCTTTAAAAACAATTGTTGAGCAATTTTATCAGCATTTGCTTTTGAATATCAAATATGAAAGAAGTATTCTTGAACGACAGATAAGTATGGTGGCTTTTTTTTCATTAAATACAAAAAAAATCAGAGATTTACAAAAAATCTGCCGTTTTGTAAAAAATGAAAATCCGGTAATTAACTATGCATTTTTCAAAGGAAACAAAAGGATTTTTTCTTCTTTGCCGATTGATTCGGACTTTTTTAAGCAAAAAGATAATTTTGAAATTTTAAAAACAGTTTCTTTATTCGGTAACAGAGAAAAATTTTATCTTTTTGTTTTAAAAAAAGATTTCCAAGAGTTAATAAAAAATCATTTGCTTGGGCTTTTCAAGGATATTTCTTTCAATTATTCGGGTTATCTTTTCATTGTGGATAGTAAAGGAATTATTCTTTTGTCCGCTCACAAACTTATGAATGTGAAAATTTCGGATATGTCTGAAAGATTTGGCGAAGAGACTGAAAAATTGATACTTGAAAAAGCAAGAAACAATAGAGGCGGTTTTGTTGAGTACACTTGGTATAAACCGGATTTGAAAACCGTCAGCAGGAAAATTTCGTACATAAAATTTAATCCTCAATTGAAATGGATAATCGGGGCGGGAATTTACCTTGATGATATAGAGCAAAGTTTTCTGCCAATTTACACCGGAAGCAAGCATATGTTTTATTCCAATATTTTAAAAGTCGGATTTCTTATTTTTGTTATTCTGATTCTTGACCTTGGTTTGCTGTTTATGTTAATCGGGGACAGAATTCAATTTGATTTTTCCAAAATCAATAAACTTTTTGATAATTTTGACCAATATTCTTCTTCCGAAATTGAGAGTTTTAATAGTGGCGATTTGAATTTTAGCGAGACAATTTCTTTTGCGGAAAAAGTTAAAAAAAGTCTTCTTGAAATAAAAAACAAAAATGTTGAACTTCGTAAAACAAATATGCTTCTTGAAGAGTCAAATGAAAAATTTGTAAAACTTGCCAAATACATTAACAATGGTGTTGTCGTGCTTGATAGAATTTTCAGAATAGAGTTTGCAAACAAAAAATTCTGCGAAATTTTCGGTTGTTTCCCGGATTTTATTGAGGGCGCGAATTTTCTTCAATTCTTTCCCGATGAGGAAAAAAGAACCATTTCAAGTATGATTGAAAAATTTCTTATTATGGATGTGGAAACGGTTGAACCTCAAATAAAAAAGATTACCGTAAACAAAACCGAGAAAATTATAGAATTGTCCTTTACTCGTCTCAGGCTTGAAGACGGAGACAAAATTATTTGTACTATCGCGGATATTACCGATAAACAAAAGATTCTTGAACGCCTTAAATTTCTAACTTCACAATTTGAAAAAGCGGAAGATATGGCAAAGGTCGGAAACTGGATTTACTATCCTGAGAAAAAGAAATTTTGGGCAAGTAAAGAGGCTTTTAAAATTTACGATGTTGATTTAACCGATGACGGAATGATAGACCTGTCAGTTGTAAATTCCCGTGTGGTTGAAGAGGATATGAGTGTTGCTTTTAGAATTACAATGGAGCCTATTAAAAACAAGAGAGTCTATGAGGGAAGTTTTAGAGTTAGGGATAGAGTGGGAAGGATTAAAAACATTATTTCCAAAGGCGAGCCGGTTTTGGACGAAAACGGAAGTGTAATAAGGGTTGAAGGTGTTTTGAAAGACGTTACAGATTTAAAAGAGGTTGAGGAAAAATTGCAGAAACAAATAGAACTTCTTGAAAGGACGCAGACTATTGCGCAAGTGGGATATTGGGAATACAAATTTGATACGGACGAATTTTTGATTAAATCCTCTTTTTTCTCTAAGGCAATGGGGAAAAATGTGTTGCCGAAAGAGGAATTGCTTTTCTATATTGTGGAAGAAGACAAAGAGAAAATAAGAAAAATTATTGAAACCGAGTTTGATGATTTCAAGCCTATTGCCGGCACGTATAGAGTAATTCTGCCGGAAAAAAATGCTTTGAGATACCTGTATTTTGAAAGCGATAAAAAATTCAACGACAATGGAAAGTGGAAAAGAAGCGGTTGGTTGCAGGACATAACAAAACTGAAAAGGCTTGAAGAAGAAATTGAAATAGAAAAAAGCAAACTTTTAAACACTATAAATGCTTTAAGCGAAGGAGTTGCCCTTCTTGACGGAAATTTTAACATTGTTTTCACCAATGAAAGTTTCAGGCAAATTTTCAGAGTGAAAACATTGAAGGAAAAAAACATAGTTACTTTTCTAAAAGGTTTGAATGTTGAGGGGTTTGACGAATCTCTTGATTTGGAAAACTTTCCTTATGTTGTAGGTGAAAATAAAAAATACCGTATTGCTTTCAAGGATGCGGAGATTATTTTAAATTTTGAATTGAGAAAACTGCAAAAAACAACGGATTTTTCCGGTTATGTTTTTGTTGTTGAGGATATAACCCATAAAGAAAAATTTACCGAAGAAATCGTTAAAAGCCAAAACATAAGGCTTTTAAACAAGGTTGCCGCTTCCCTTGCCCACGATTTAAACAACCTTTTGGGAAGTATTTTAGGTAGGGTTTCCATACTTGAAAAAGAAGCAAAGGACACCAAAATTGCAAGGGATATGGCTAAAATTATACGAAACATAAACATCGCAAGGGCTCTTGCAACGCAGTTTCTAACATTTTCAAAAAGCGGAAAGCCTTTAATTCGCAATATTGAAAAATCCACATTGAAGCAAATTATTGATGACCTTGCCGATTTTGTTTTTTCCGGCACTTCTATTAATGTCAGGGTTGATATTGAAGATAAATTGTTTGCTATCAAGGGAGACAAAACGCAGATTGCACAAATAATTTTAAATCTTTTTAGTAATGCAAGAGACGTGCTAAAAAACAGAGGAAAAATAGATGTGAAAGTTTTGAGTGTTGAAGGAGTAAAGCCCACTTCTCACTGTAAAAAGGGAGATTATGTGTTGATAAAGATTTCTGATAATGGACCCGGAATACCAGAGGATAAGTTAAAAAGTATATTTGAGTTTTTTGTCGGTTACAAAAAAGAGGGTTTCGGTTTGGGTCTCGCCATTGTTAAAAACATTATTGATTCTCACGGCGGTTGCCTTGATGTTGAGTCAAAAGTTGGTGAAGGAACGTCGTTTTTTATCTATCTACCTGCGGTAAAAGTCTTTGAAAAATCCGAACAGGAAAGTGTTGACAGAGTTAGTTTAACGGATGAAAAAGATGTTGACCTTTCTTTCTTGAAAGTTGCGGTTCTTGAAGACGAAGTCCCGATGCAGGAAACAATATACGATTTAATGGATTTTTTAGGTGTCAATTGCGATATCTTTTCCAAAGGTGAAGACCTTGTTCAGGCTATTAAAAATTCAGTTAAAAGAGGAACAAAATACGATATTGCCATTCTTGACCTGACTGTTAAAGGGGGATTAGGCGGAAAAGATGTGATTGACGAAATCAAAGAAATTGATTCCGAAATTATTGCCGTTGTTTCAAGCGGTTATTCAAGAGACCCCATAGTTTCAAAATTTCACGAATTCGGGTTTGACGGCGCTTTACCCAAACCCTATTCGCTTGACGAATTGGAATCTCTGCTGAAAAACTTTGCCAAAAAAATAAGGGACGCATAAAGCGCCCCTTGTCCTTAGAGAGGGTTTAGAAGGTTAAGACTGTTAAGCCTTCCATAATCCGTGAAGATTGCAGTGCTCTCTGGCTGAAACTTCCTTTGCTTCTCCAATCATAAAGATTGCTTCCGGTTTGTCCCCCGGTTTAAGGTATGCTCTGTGGGTAATCCCGTCGGCAATTAACTCAATCCATTCAATATAATGTTTTTCTTCCATAGGATGCAATGTTGAGCCTACGTAAACCCTGTATCCGCCGTCAATTTTTTCAATTACAGGCACGTGTTTTTCGGTTGAACTGTCTGCGGTTTTTTCTTCAAGAAGTTTCATATCCTGTCCGCAGCACACAAGCGTTCCGCCGCCTACAACCAAGACTTCAACAATGTTTCCGCATACTTCGCATTTATATACGTTTCCTCTTTTCATAATATCCTCCTTCTTCTTTTGTTTAAAGTTCGTCAGCGTGTTTTGCAAGGTATTCCGCCACGCCCTCGGGAGTAGGTTTCATACCCGGTTTGCCCGGTTTCCAGTTTGCGGGACACGCTTCCCCGTGCTCGTCAACAAACTGAATTGCGTCAAGCGTTCTTAAAACTTCGTCAATATTTCTTCCGAAATCAAGGAAGTTTATTGTGCAGTGTTTTACAATTCCGTCTTTGCCGATGATGAAAAGCCCTCTCAAAGCGACGCTGTCGTTGAACAAAACGTCGTAGTCTCTTGAAATCTGCTTTGATACGTCTGCAATTAAAGGATACTGAATATTGCCTATTCCGCCCTTTTCAACGGGAGTGTTTTTCCATGCAAGGTGGGTAAATTGTGAATCAATTGAAACGCCTAAAACTTCCGCGTTTCTCTTTTTAAACTCTTCAAGCCTGTGGTCAAAAGCGATTATTTCTGTCGGACATACAAATGTAAAATCAAGCGGGTAGAAGAATAAAACCACGTACTTTCCTTCATAATCCTTCAATGAAATTTCTTTAAAAGTATTGTCCGGCATTACAGCCATTGCTTTAAAATCAGGTGCTTGTTTTCCTATTAAACTCATTATAAAACCTCCTTAAATTATTTGTTAGGTGCGTAGTAGCACCTTTTTGGCGAAATAACTTTGCCTTCTTGCTTCAATTCTTTAATAGCCTTTGAAACCTCTTTACTGTCAACGTTGAGTATTTTTGCCACGTCTCCCGGCCTTACAGGTTTGCCTGCATCTTCCATTGCCTTTAAAACTGCGTCTTTTAAATCTGCCATTTTTTCCTCCTTAAACAATAATTTATTTTTATTAAAAATTTTTTTCCTCGCAAACAATATTTTACTCAAAAATAAACTTTTTGCAAGAGAATTTTTTACATTTTTTTAAAATTTTTCAAAAAAGCAAAAATCTTAATTTTTTCAGGTGGGTTAACATGGTGTCAATTGTCAAATTTGTTGCCGTAATCCCTTATGAATTCAGTAAATTGGTATTTTTTTGTGATAAAATAAAATCAAAATTTTACTTTTCGGAGGGAATATGGGAGTTCACGGAGGAGCGGTTTTTATAACCTTTGTTATTTATTTGATAGCTTTGCTTTTTATCGGGTATTGGGGAGATAAAAAATTTTCCAAATCCTACGAGGATTTTGTTGCCGCAGGCAAATCGTTGGGAGCAATTGTTACCGCTTTGTCTGCTTCCGCATCTTCCGAAAGCGCATGGGTAATGCTTGGGCTTTCGGGACTTGGCTATAAAATGGGGCTTGCCGCATACTGGGCGGCAATCGGATGCGTTTTAGGCTTTGCCGTAAACTGGCTTTTTGTAATTGTGCCTGTAAGAAGATTGTCCGGTAGGTTAAACTCGCTTACTCTTGCAGACATGATTGAAGATGCTTTGGGAGACAGAAAAAAGGTTTTGAGAGTTATCGGAAGTTTGATTATTGTTTTCTTTATGGGTGCCTATGTTGTTTCCCAGTTTGTTGGTGCCGGGAAAACATTTCAGGGTATGCAGATAATTCCCCCGAATATAATTTCCTCTATTCAAAACTTTGTGGGAAATTCGTTTACCGTTTCGGAATACACCCTTGGTGTAATAATCGGCGCAGGAATTATCGGCGCATACATTTTAATGGGCGGTTATGCCGCAGTGTGCTGGACAGACGCTTTGCAGGGATTTTTAATGGTTTTCATTCTTGTAATTCTTCCGATTTATGCGGTATTTCAGGCAGGTGGAATTGCAAATATAGTTTCCGCTTTGCATGCCGCAAATATTGACACTTTTTGGACTTTAAAGGGCGCAGGCCTTTGGGGAAGCATAGGCTTTATTTTGGGACAGTTGGGAATTGGGCTTGGTTATCAGGGAATGCCCCATGTTGTTGTCAGGTATATTACGGTGAAAGACGAAGAAGAGGGAAAGAAATCCGGAATGATTGCCACACTGTGGGGAATATTTGTTCTTTTCGGTTCCGTTTCTCTTGGAATTGCCGCAAGGGCGCTTTTCCCCGAATTGCCAGACCCTGAACACGCATTGCCTAAATTTACCGCAACCTATTTGCACCCCGTTCTTGCAGGCATTGTTCTGTCGGCAATAACGGCGGCAATTATGTCAACTGCGGATTCCCAATTGATGTATGCGGCAACGTCTCTTGTAAACGATTTGTGGCTGAAATTAAAGGACAAGGAAATTGACAGAAAGAAACTTGTAATAATCACAAGGCTTGTCATTGTTGCAATGACTTTAATAGCCCTTGTTATAGCCTTAAACGATGTAAAGGTTATTTACTCCTTTGTGTTATATGCATGGGGGGCATTGGGAGCGGCGTTTTCGCCACTTGTCCTTCTTTTGCTTTACGATAAAAGGTTTAACAAATGGGGAGCGCTTGCAAATCTCATAGTGGGCCCCGTTGTTGTAATTGTTTGGAAAAACATTCCCGCTTTAAGCGGCTCGCTTTACGAACTTATACCGGGATTTTTTCTTTCCTTGATTGCGGGAATGATTGTTTCAAGGTTGACGGGAAAAGAGGAAAGGGAGTTGGTTGTCTGAAATGACCAAGACTTTAAGGGAAAAATACCAAGATATTGAGGAAAAGATACTTTCCCCATTTGCCGCACTGTCTTCAAAAAGCAGGGGAAGGGAAAGACGTGAAGAGGAATGCTCGGTAAGAACGTGTTTTCAAAGGGACAGGGACAGAATTATTCACTCAAAGTCTTTCAGAAGGCTTAAACATAAAACGCAAGTTTTCCTTGCTCCCTTGGGAGACCATTACAGAACGAGGCTTACCCATACTTTGGAAGTTTCCCAAATAGCAAGGACAATTGCGAGGGCTTTGAGGTTAAACGAAGACTTAACCGAAGCCATTGCTTTGGGGCACGATTTGGGACATACCCCCTTCGGCCATGCGGGGGAAAGCGTTTTGGACAAACTTGTTGAGGGGGGTTTTAAGCATTACCTTCAAAGCATAAGGGTTGTAAAATTCCTTGAAAAAAAAGGTGAAGGATTAAACCTCACCGAAGAAGTTATTGACGGAATAGGGAAGCATTCAAAGGGAAGAAGCGGAGACCTTGAAGGAAAAAGCCTGAATATTCTGACTTATGAGGCAAGGGTTGTAAGAATTTCGGACATGGTTGCCTATTTAAACCATGATTTTGACGACGCAGTCAGGGCTTTTGTTGTGAAAAACAGCGATTTGCCCGAAATTGTTAGAAACAGAATAGGAAATTCCACAAGGGAAAGAATTGACACCCTTGTTAAGGACATAATTTTCCATACGATTGAAAACGACTATAAAGAAGTGGGAATGAGCCCCGAAATAAAAGAGGCTTTTTTGATTTTTAAGGATTACATGTACGACAACATATACTCAAACCAGAAGGTAAAAAGGGAATTTGTCAAATCCGAGAGGGTGCTTGAATTTCTTTTTGAATATTTTACCAAGCATACTGAAAAAATCCCGGACTTTTACTTTAAAAGAAACGACCCCATAGACAGAATTGTTGCCGATTTTATTGCGGGTATGACCGACACGTTTGCCATAAACACCTTTGAAAAACTGTTTATTCCGCAAAGGTGGCTGTTTTGATTTTTTTCTTTTAATTTTTACAAAAATATTAGTGAATTGTTGTTCATTATTGATTTTTTTTGTAGTAAGATATTTAAGATTGAAAAAAATTGAAGTGCGCTTAAACTTCGTTAAATAAAAAAAGAATTTCAAATTAGGAGGGATAAGTGAATAAGATTATCTGGACAAAAACCGACGAGGCTCCCTATCTTGCAACGTTTGCGCTGTTGCCTGTTGTTAGGGGCTTTTTGAAAAAGGGCGGAATTGAGGTTGATTTAAAGGATATTTCCCTTGCTGGAAGAATACTTGCAACATTCCCGGATTACCTTGAAGAATCCCAGAGGGTTCCCGACGATTTGGCTGAATTGGGGGAATTGGTTGAAAAGCCCGGAACAAAGATTATAAAACTTCCGAACATAAGCGCTTCCGTTGTGCAGTTGAAAGAGGCTATTGAAGAGTTGCAGAAAAAGGGATACAAGGTGCCCGATTATCCGGAAGAGCCTAAAACGGAAGAAGAAAAAAAGATTCAGGAAAGATATGCAAAATGTTTGGGAAGTGCCGTAAACCCGGTTTTAAGGCAGGGTAATTCCGACAGAAGGGCGCCAAAGGCTTTGAAAGAATACGTTAAGAAAAACCCCAAAGCGGCTGGTTTGCCTCTTAAAGATTGGAGCGCAAATTCCAAAGCGGAAGTTGCCCACATGAATAAAGGGGACTTCTTTGAAAACGAAAAATCTTTTACTTCCGATAAAGAGCAGACTGTAAGAATTGAGTTTGTGGGCAAAGACGGAAACGCAAAGGTGTTAAAAGAGTTGAAACTTCTTGAAGGAGAGGTTTTAAGTTCAACATTTATGAGTGTTGAAGAGTTGAAAAAATACTTTGAAGAAAACATAAAGGACGCTAAGGACAAAGACCAACTTCTTTCCCTTCATCTTAAAGCGACAATGATGAAGGTTTCTGACCCGCCTATTTTCGGTTATGCGGTTAAAACATTTTTCAAAGATGTTTTTGAAAAGTTTGACAAAGAGTTTAAGGAAATAGGCGTTAACCCCAACAACGGGCTTGTTGACCTTTACAAAAAGATTGAAAAACTTCCCGAAGAAAAGCAGGAAGAGATTAAAAAGGCGATTGAAGAAGTTTACGAAAAGAATCCAGACCTTGCAATGGTTGATTCAGACAAGGGTATTACAAACCTTCACGCGCCAAACCTTATAATTGTTGACGCCTCAATGCCTGTCGTAATCAGGGAAGGCGGAAGAATGTGGGACAAAAACGGGGATTTGAAAGACACCAAGGCTATGATTCCCGACAGAACATACGCAACAATGTACAAAGAGATTGTTGAAGACTGCAAGGAAAAGGGCAAGTTTGACAGGTCAACCATAGGCACTGTCCAGAATATCGGTTTAATGGCAATGAAAGCGGAAGAATACGGTTCCCATGACAAAACATTCTTTGCTCCGGAAGAGGGAATTTTCAGAATTGTTGACGAAAGCGGAAACGTTTTAACCGAGCATAAGGTTGAAAAGGACGATATCTGGAGAGCCTTTCAGGCAAAAGATGTTGCGATTAAAGACTGGGTTCAACTTGCCGTTCATAGGGCAAGGGTTAGCGGAATGCCCGCAATCTTCTGGCTTGACAAAAACAGGGCACACGATGCCGAATTGATTAAAAAGGTTGAAAAATACCTTGGCGAACTTGATACGGACGGC
>JAMOUY010000151.1 GCA_027067895.1 Acidobacteriota bacterium | reverse complement strand
GGCTATCTCAAAATTTTCGGGAAGAAATTCGTATTGTGGGGCGTAATTGAATTCAAAGTGATAGCCTTTCGGTGTTACAAGATTTATCGGTGCTGTAAAGATGCGCCATGATTCAATATGTCCTTTTAAATTCCTAACCTGTGAGCCGTAAAATTCAAAGAAAAACTGCCTGACATAGTTTCCAAGCCATCCTTTCGGCCTTGGCTGAATTGCAATTCCCCCTCTCCAATGCTTTGTGCCCGGCCTCGGCAGAAAGCCCAATGCAGGGTTTAGGTTTTTTCCGAATTTTTTAAAAGAAACGTTTGCGTCTATCAAATCGTTTGGATAGTCTATTTTAAAACCGTATCCGTCTCTGTCGTGTCCTTCAATATCCCCGGATGAGTTCCCCCACCATCCGCCTATAATAAAGTTTTTCTTTTTTTGCATAAAATCCGATGTACGCCATATTAAATCGACACCGGTAAAAGTATTGTCGGAAACTCCGTCGGGATTTCCGTCCGTAATTAAAGCGCTTACTTTCAACTTGTCGCTTATGTCGTATGCAACTCTTGAAACAAGGAAGTCGGTCCCTTTTAAATTTCCCGAATCCCTTGTTTTTACGTAAAGGGCGGCAATGCTTGTTTTTCCTTGTCTTCCCAAAACCTTTACTCCGTAATCAATGGGGACTTCCTTTCCGTGGTAAAGTCCTATTCTTCTTGAATAAAATGCTTTGAAGTCTCCGTAAAGCCCTATTCCGAATTCAAAAAGGTTTGAGCCTTCAAGAAAAAATTCCCTCTTTTCGGGAAAAAACAAAGGAAACCTTGTCAAATTTATCTGTCTCGTATCAACTTCGGTTTCCGCAAAATCGGTATTGACGGTTAGCATTGCGAAAATGCCCGGGGTAATATTCCACCTTAAATCAAATCCCGCTTCGCTTTTTATGGTACTGTTTTGGTTGTTTCCGTAAGTTTTTTCAACTTTTGTGATTGCATAGGGGGAAAATGATATTCCTTTTCCCATTGAGAGGCTGTCAACCCCTTCCATCTTTGCCGTTAATTTTACGTCATAAGGCTGGGAATCAAGGGTTGTGCCTATCCATCTGAATGTGGTTAAGTCTTTCGCCACATAACGGCAGAATTCTATTTTAAAAAACGGATGTGTTTTTCTGAATTGCAAAGTGATTGCAGGAATTTTTATTTCGGCAACCCATTTGTCGTTGTAAATTTTGGTGCGTGCATTCCATATTCCGTCCCAATCGGGCGAAATATCTTCCGGATTTGAGATTAGCCCGTCTCTTCTTGCCCCCGCCGCGTTTACCTGAAACATAAAACCTGTTTTGCCGTCTCCGAATGTGTCAAGGATTATGTAAACGTAATCGTCCCCGTGCATTTCCCCGTCTCTAAGCATTGTGTGTATGGCTATTGTATTTTTCGGTTGATAGCATATAAAAGCAAAATACAGATTTTTGTTGTCGCAGAATATTTTAACCGTTGTTTTGTACGGCGTTTTTCCCCCGGGGACTGGCTGTTGCTGGGTTAAATCGGGAATTGTGTATGCTTTCTGCCACTCCGTTTCGTCTAATTTTCCGTCTATTTTTATGTCGGCATTTTTAAAACTTGGAATTTTAAAATCAACAGGAAATGTGTTCAAACTTAGTAGGAAGAAATAAACGATTAGCAAAGATTTTCCGATTTTCAAAACATCCCCCTTGTTTTTGTTTGTCAATTAAATTATACCTTTTAAACAAAAAAAAGTTTCAAAAATTAACGAAAGGCAGCAAGAAAGGCAAAAAAGATTGAAATTGCAAAAACCGTTTATAAAAAGCATTTTTTTGTGTGGTGAAAATCTATGTTTGTTTTACCATTACGATTGCGTCGCTTCCGTCTTCGTAATACTTTTTCCTTTTCCCCAATGTTTTAAAGCCTAATTTTTTGTATAGCGATATTGCAGGCAGGTTGTTTTCCGAAACTTCAAGATAATAAAAATTAAAGTTTTTCTTTTTTCCCAATTCAAAAAGAAACTCAAACATTTTTTGAGCAATTCCCTTTTCCCTAAACCGAGGGGAAACCGCAACGTTGAGTATGTGGCATTCGTCAATAACTGTGGAAAAACAAATATATCCGATAATTTTTTTGTTTTCAAAAGCAAGGACAAATTTTTGACTCGGTGAAAAAAACATACCCTCTTTCCAAGGGTGGCGAAAACTTGCTTTTTCTATTTTGTAAATTTCCAGAAAATCTTTTTCGCTAAGACTGTTTTTTTCTTTTATCTCTATTGACTTCTGCATCCGATTTCCTGATATAAAGGGGTTGGCTTGACGGTTTTTCTATGTTTAACGGGGACAAAATCTCTTCTGCCAAAGGAATTGCAAGGCATTCGGGGGATTTTTCAAATACAAAGTAAAGTTTCAGGTTTTCTTCAATCGCTTCCCTGTATTTTTCAAACCCGTTTCCTGTAACGGTAAGTTTTTGATTAAATCCTGTTGATTTTAAAAATTTGCCCACTTCTTCCGGATAGATGTTTTTGTAGCCGAATGTCTCGCCTTTTGTGGTAAAGAGTGCGGCGTAAACCTGTTTCTTT
>JAMOUY010000150.1 GCA_027067895.1 Acidobacteriota bacterium | reverse complement strand
AGAAATCGCAACTTTGCTCAATCACTTCTATCAATTCAATTTTACTCGCAATTAAAAACTTTAATTCTTTCATGGCAAACATTATTTTACCGATTTCATAAATTTGTAAACCTCGCTGTCTGTTGACAGAATTAAAACATCGTCCTTTTTCGCCGTTTTTTTAAGAGTTTCAAGGGTTTTGAGAAATTTGTAAAATTCCGGGTCTTTTGAATACGCCTGCGCGTATATTTTTGTCGCTTCCGCATCCGCTTTACCTTTAATTTCCTGAGCCTTTTTGTATGCCTCGGAACGAATTCTTTCAAGTTCTTTCTTTGTTTTACCAATAATTTCAGCCTTTTTACCCATGCCTTCCGAACGATACTGCTCGGCAATCCTCTTTCTTTCGCTTATCATTCTTTGATAAACCTTCTTCCTTACGGATTCAACATAGTTTACCCTTTTGATTCTAACGTCAACAACTTCAATGCCGTAAGAAGGGGTAATTTTGGAAACTTTTTCAAGAATCTGCCTTGTAATTTTTTCTCTGCCGACTTTAACGACAAATTCGGAATTATCCGACAATTCACCGCTGTAAGTCGCCGCCATTTCCATAGGCCTGTTTGTCGTTCTAACAACTTCAATCAAATTGTATTTCGCAATTGCAATTCTTGTTTCTCCGTCCAAAATATCGTCAAGCCTGCTTTGAGCGCCCATTTCGTTTCCAACCGTTTCAAAGAATTTAAGCGGGTCTTTGATTCTCCACCTTGCATAGGTGTCAATCCAAATGTATTTTTTGTCTTTTGTGGTAACCTGATTTGCGTCTCCGTCCCATTCAAGCCATCTTTTTTCAAAAAAATTCGCCTTTTGAACAAACGGAATTTTAAAGTGAAGCCCGGCGTCTTTTATAGGCTTGCCCACAGGTTTGCCGAATTGGGTAATTACAACCTGCTCGGTTTCTTTGACAACATAGGCAAAGGAAGACAAAACAATTAAGCCGATTACAACCAAACCCATTAAAAATAGAACTTTCTTATTCATTATTTGCCCCCTTTCATCAAGTCAAGCAGGGGAAGTATGTTTTTCTGCTTTGAGTCAATAACGATAATTTTTCCGAATTTTGGAAGAAGTTTTTCCATTGTTTCAAGGTAAAGCCTGTCTCTCGTAACCTTAGGCGCTTTTTTGTATTCTTTCAAAACCTCGGTAAACATTGCCACGTCTCCCTTGGCTTCGTTTACCCTTTTCAAAGCGTACCCTTCCGCTTCCTGAATTATCTGCAATGCCTTTCCTTTTTCGTTGGGAATAACCTTGTTGTATTGAGCCCAAGCCTGATTTATCATGTTTTCTTTTTCCTGCAAAGCCTGATTGACTTCGTTAAACGAAGGCTTAACCGGGTCGGGGGGATTTACGTCCTGCAAAACTACAAGTTTTACGTCCAATCCCGTGTCGTATTCGTCGCATAGTTTCTGAATTTTAACCTTGGATTCTTGGGCAATCTCTTCCCTTCCCGTTGTCAGAATTTCGTTTATTGACCTGTCTCCTATTACCTCTCTCATAACCGCTTCGCAGATATTTCTGAAAGTGCCTCTAACGTCCCTAACTCTAAAAAGAAACTTAACCGGGTTTTTGATTTTATACTGCACACTCCACTCTATTTCGCCTATGTTTAAATCTCCCGTAAGCATCAAAGATTCATGAAGATAACTTCTTGTTGAGTATTGGGATTTTATTCCCGCTTTCAAAGTCCTGAAACCGAATTCCTCTTTCAACTGCTTTCTAACAGGCACTTTTCTAACCGATTCAATTCCGAATGGAATTTTAAAGTGAAGTCCCGGCTGTTCAATTCTGACATATTTTCCAAACCTTGTTACAACGCCAACCTCGTCCGGCGCAATGGTGTAGTAGGAAGTGGTAATCAATACCACAATGGGAATAATCCAGAAAAGAAAAACAAATTTCTTTGCCTTCTTTTTATACTGTTCAATATCAGCGTTAATGGTATAAACTTCCATAAAGCCTCCTTTTAGACAAGAGGGACAAACCTTACAGGGCAAAGTTGCCTGAATTCCGGCTTCCCTTTTGATTTTTTAATTTTATACAAAACCTGATAAAACCCCTGTTCAATCGGTATTACCATTATGCCAGATTCTTTTAATTGATGGAAAAGATTTTGCGGAAGATTTTTTGCCGCAGCCGTTATAATAATCCTGTCAAACTTTTTCTTTAAATCAACCTCTTTGCCGTCTCCTAAAATCAACTCAACGTTGCCGAAGTTATACTTTTGAAGGTTTTTCTTTGCAAATTCGTGCAGGGATTTCAGTCTTTCAACGGAAACAACCTTTCCGGCAAGGTATGCAAGTATCGCGGTTTGATAACCGCTTCCCGTGCCTATTTCAAGCACCGTTTCGTCTCCTTTAAGGGAAAGCGCCTCGGTCATTAAAGCAACAATGTAAGGTTGAGAAATAGTCTGTCCGTCCATAAGGGGAAGAGGATTGTCTCCGTATGCGAAAGGTTTGTCTTCTTCAAGGACAAAATCGGCTCTGTCTATGTTAAGCATAGCGTTAAGCACCCTTTCATCGGCAAC
>JAMOUY010000149.1 GCA_027067895.1 Acidobacteriota bacterium | reverse complement strand
AGAAGACTTTTTACATAATAGACGCCTATGCGCATATTTTCAGAAGTTATTACGCCATTAGAAACATAGACAACAACGCTATTTACGGTTTCACGAGAATTCTTTTGAAACTTTTCAAGGATTTTAGTCCCGAATACGCTGTTTGCGTGTTTGATACGGGAAAGCCGACTTTCAGGCACGAGATGTTTGAGCCTTACAAGGCAACGAGGAAGAAGATGCCGGAAGACCTTGCAATGCAAATTCCCAAAATCAAAGAAATTGTGGACGCTTTCAACATTAAGAGGCTTGAAATTGACGGGCTTGAAGCGGACGATTTGATTGCAAGGTTGTCTCACAAAGCCTCAAAGGAAGGCTTTAAGGTTTACATTGTTTCGTCGGATAAGGATTTGTTTCAACTTGTAAACGACAACGTTTTTATTTTAGACCCGAAGAAGGATTACAAAATTTACGATTCAAAGGGAATTGAGGAGTTTTTCGGCGTTTCCCCCGACAAGGTTGCCGACGTGCTTGCGTTGATGGGAGACGCTTCGGACAATATTCCCGGGGCAAAGGGGATAGGCGAGAAAACGGCAAAGAAATTGATTAAGGAATTCGGCTCAATTGAGAGGCTTTACGACAACCTTTACCTTGTTAAGGGAAAAATGAAGGAAAAACTTGAAAAAAGCAGGGAAGATGTTTTTCTTTCAAAAAAACTCGTTCTCCTTGACAAAGACAGGGAGTTAAATCTCAACATTGAGGATTTCAAGGTTGAAAAGCCTGATTTTGACAAACTTTATAAAATTTTCAAGGAGTTGAAGTTTAACTCTTTGATTAAAGAATTGGAATTGGAAGGAAAAACCGAAAGAAAAGAGGTTAAAAAGGATTACTTTTTGATAGACACGGTTGAAAAGTTAAAGGATTTTGTAAAACTTTTGCAAAAGCAAAAATACTTTGCCTTTGACACAGAAACCTGCAACCTTGATGTGGTTTCCCCTCAACTTGCGGGGATTTCGTTTTCCTTTGAGAAGGATAAGGGACATTATTTGCCTCTGCTTTCTGAAAACAACGAAGTTCTTCCGAAAGAGACGGTTGTTTCTTTGCTTAAACCTTTTTTTGAAAATTCGCAAACCAAAAAGTGCGGGCACAATTTGAAATACGATTATCAGGTTTTGAAGGGATACGGGATTGAGGTTAAGGGAATTGAGGACGATTCAATGCTTCTGTCTTACCTTTTAAATTCAAATTTAAGGCAACACAACCTTGACGATATTGCGAGGGATTACCTTGACTACACAACAACCAAATACAAGGATTTGATTGAGGATAAGAAAACTTCCTTCTGCGATTTGCCTGCGGAAAAGGTTTACAAATACGCTTCGGAAGATTCCGACATTGCTTTTCAACTTTGCAATCTGCTAAAACCCAAAATAAAAGAATTGGGTATGGAAAGCCTTTACAAAAATATTGAAATGCCTTTGATTAAGATTTTAGCGGAAATGGAATTGACGGGGGTTTTGGTTGACAGGGATTTTCTTGAAAAACTTTCAAAAGAGTTTGAAGAGAAACTTAAAAAACTTGAAAAAGAGATTTTTGAAGAGGCGGGATGCGAGTTTAACATAAATTCTCCAAAACAGTTGGGAGAGGTTTTGTTTGAAAAACTGCAACTTCCGGTTTTGAAAAAAACGAAGAAAACAAAGTCTTACTCAACAAGCCACGAGATTCTTGAACAACTTGCAAACGATTTCAGGATTGCAAGGCTTATTGTGGAATACAGAAAGTTTGGAAAATTGAAGTCAACATACGTTGACGCATTGCCGAAACTTATTCATCCGAAAACGGGAAGAATTCACACAAGTTATAATCAGACAATTACGGCGACGGGAAGGCTTTCTTCCTCAAACCCGAATTTGCAGAATATTCCCGCAAGGACGGAAGAGGGGAAAAGAATAAGGAAAGCCTTTGTTGCGCCAAAGGGATACAAACTTCTTTCTGCCGATTATTCTCAGATTGAATTGAGAGTGCTTGCCCATCTTTCGGGAGACAAAACTTTGATTGAGGCTTTTAAAAACGGAGAAGACATTCACAGCAAAACAGCATGCCACCTTTTCGGTGTTGACAAAGAAAATGTTTCGGACGAATTAAGGGCAAAAGCAAAGGCTATAAACTTCGGGATAATTTACGGAAAGAAGGAATATTCACTCTCGCAGGAGTTGGGAATTACCCCGAAGGAAGCAAAGATGTTTATTGAGAGTTATTTTGAAAAAATGCCTTCGGTTAAGGAATTTATAGAAAAAACAATAGAAAACGCAAAAAAGGAAGGCTTTGTTAAAACAATGTTCGGAAGAATAAGGTATGTGCCTGAATTTAAGTCTAATAATTTTAATGTCCGACAGCACGGGGAGAGGATTGCCATAAACACGGTTATTCAGGGCACCGCGGCGGATATAATAAAAATCGCAATGATAAAAATTTCCGAAAGGTTAAAAGAAGAAAATTCGGACGCAAAAATGATTATGCAGGTGCACGACGAATTGATTTTTGAGGTAAGGGAAGAGGATTTGGAAAAAGTTGAAAAAACGGTAAAA
>JAMOUY010000148.1 GCA_027067895.1 Acidobacteriota bacterium | reverse complement strand
TGAAAATAGGCGAAACCATTGCCAATTCCCCGCATATTTTTATTGTAAACGATTTTCCAGAATGAAGGTAAAATCCGTTTTTCTTTGCGGTTTCAATAAATTCCTTTGCCGTCATTCCCGGTTTTAATCCGTAAAATCCCGGAAAAGGCTTGCTTGCACATCCGTTTAAAATCAAAACAAAAATTAAAAAAGGCAGAAATGATAACTTTTTCATACTACACCTCTTTATGATATTTTATTGATAACAGCCCCTGTTTTTCAAGGGATTTAAGCAGGTTTAAACAGTCGTCAAAGTTGCACTTCAAGCATGCAAATTTCAGCAAGGTTGATTCTTTGTTCATTGTTGTCATAATTGCAAGCCCTTCATAACTTTCAATTATAACCCTAAGATAAAAAATATTTTCTTTCTTTGTTTCGGTGTAAATCTCAATTGTTTTTGTATCTTCAAGCAACAAATTATTTTCTGACAATTGCGTTTACCCCGCTTTCAAAAATTCCGTAAACCCTGACAACGGTATTAGGGTTTCCTTTTTCAATTTCCCTTCCGTCAACCGCGGAAAAGAGTTTGTCGATTTTTACTTTTTCAAAAACAAGCCCCCTGTCTCTGAATTCAACCGTTTCACCCTTTTTTAAGGGGTTTTTAAGCAGAATTTCAACAAATTCATCGGTTTTTTTAACAATGCTTCCCACAAAAGCAAACTGGTTTATGTATTTTGAATGCTCAAAGTTATAACTTGAAGCATCAGGCGTGCCTTCAAAAAAGTTTGTGGTAAAGCCTCTGTTTGAAACCCTTGACAATTCGTTTATCAAAAATTTTCTCATCTGCTTAAACTCTGTAACCCTGCCCTCGCAGATAATGTCTATTGCGCTTCTGTAAACATCTGTTGTAACGGCAACATAGTGCATTGACTTCATTCTCCCCTCTATCTTTAAAGACGAAACGCCGGCTTCAATTAGTTTGTCCAAAACTGGAATTGCGCATAAATCCTTTGAGTTAAAGATATAACTTCCCCTTTCGTCCTCTTCAATGGGGAAATATTGTCCCGGCCTTTCGGATTCTTCAAGCATTTTGTAATTCCATCTGCAACTTTGGGTGCACTCTCCCCTGTTTGCGCTTCTTCCAGTCATGTAAAGGGAAAGAAAACACCTTCCCGAATAGGCTATGCACAAAGCGCCGTGTGCAAAAACCTCAATCTCCCCATTTGTTTTTTCGCACATTTTCTCTATTTGGCCGATATTTAATTCCCTTGCCACAACAATTCTTTTTACGCCGTTTTCAAACCAAAAGTTCGCAGTTTCGGAATTCATAACATTCATTTGAGTTGATATGTGAACATCTATATCGGTTATTTTTTTTGCAAGCAGAAAAATTCCCGGGTCTGAAACAATTATCCCGTGTGGCTTAATTGCGTTTAACTCGTAAAGAATGGATTCAATCTCTTCCAAATCCTCGTCAAATGGAAAAATATTTAGAGTTACGTAAATTTTTTTGCCCCTTTCGTTTGCAATCTTTACCGCTTCGCTTAGTTGTTCAAGGGTAAAGTTTCCGGCAAAGTTTCTAAGGGAAAAGTTTTTCAAGCCTAAATAAACCGCATCAGCCCCGAAGTGAAACGCCGTAAGCATTTTTTCAAAGTTTCCGGCAGGGGCAAGCAATTCCGGTTTTTTTATCTTTTTGTTTTCTTTTTCCACTTCTTTCTCCAATACTTAACCTGATACTCTTTGACATACTTTAAGTGTTGTTTGTAAGTTGCACTAAATAAATGTTTTCCCTCGTTATTTGAAACAAAAAATAGGTAATCGGAAACCGCTGGACAAAATGCCGACTTTATTGCGTCAAAACCCGGATTGGAAATAGGTGTAGGTGGAAGCCCGTAAATAAAATACGTGTTAAACGGGTGTTGCATTCTAATGTCTTTTCTTCTTATGTTGCCGTCGTACCTTCCTTCAAGGGTTAAGGCGTAAATTATTGTCGGGTCGCATTCAAGTTTCATTCCCTTCTTTAATCTGTTGTAAAAAACCGACGCGATTACAGGCATTTCGCTTTTAACCGAGGTTTCTTTTTCAACAAGGGAAGCGAGTTTCAGTATGTCGTAATCGTCAAGGTTTATTTCAGGTTTGGTTTCGCATTTTTCGTTTTTCGCTTTTTTAAACATATTTTCAAACCTTGAAACCATCTGCTCAACAATCTCCTTTTCGCTTGCATTTGCCCTGAAAAGGTAGGTGTCGGGAAACAAGAAGCCTTCCAACGTCTGCGCCTTCTCAAACCCTTTCGGAAGAAAATCGGAAGGCGAGTAAAAATATTGAAGGTAAATTTCCCTCTTTCCAAGTTTTTTCTTTTCAAGTTTATCAAACATCTCAAAGCAGTTAAGCCCTTCGGGAAAGGTTATTTTTACAACCCTTGTGTCTCCCTTTGTCAGCCGTTTTGCAAAGTCAACGACATTGTAGTAGTTTGAAAAAGAGTAATAGCCCGCCTTTATCCTTCTGTCAAGTTTGAGAAACTTAACGGTAAACAGAAAAAGTCTGCCGGAAAACGGCGTTTTTTTCTCAACCTGCTTTGCTATGTTT
>JAMOUY010000147.1 GCA_027067895.1 Acidobacteriota bacterium | reverse complement strand
CGGATTTGATTTACAGAACTTTTGTTTATCAGATAGCAAAGGAAATCGGAAGATATGCCGCGGCACTTAAAGGAAATTACGACGCAATTTTGATTACCGGGGGAATTGCCCACTCGGAAAGGTTTACAAACGATTTGAAGGAATACATCTCTTTTCTTGGGGAAATCAGGGTTTATCCCGGCGAAGGGGAAATGCAGGCACTTGCGGAAAGCGCGTTTTTGGCGGTTGAAGGCAAGGTTGAGATTAAAGAGTATTCTTAGGGGGATTTATGATAAAAAGTTATTCCGAACTTATTGAAAAAGCAAAAAGTCAAAAAGGCAATAAAACGGTTGCCGTGGCAATGGCAAACGAAAAAAGCGTGCTGAAAGCGGTTGCAAATTCGGTTAAAGAGGGAATTGTAAACGCCGTGCTTGTGGGAAATAAAACGGAAATGGAAAAGATAGCAAAAGAGCAGAATTTTTCCCTTGAAGGAACGGAAATTATTGATACCAATGACGAAAAGGAAGCGGCGTCAATATGCGTAAATCTTATTCTTGAAGGAAAAGCGCATTTTTTAATGAAAGGTTTTATTAAAACCTCTACCCTTTTAAAGGCTGTTTTCAAGGAAAAAACACTGAAAGAAAGGGACGTTATTTCCCACGTGGCTGTTTTGGATATTCCGGGAAGGGACAAACTTTTCTTTTACACAGACGGGGGAATTGTTGAAAAACCGAATAAAGAACAGAAAATTGCCATTGTTGAAAACCTAATTTCGGTTGCAACCTCTCTCGGGATAAAAAATCCGTCTTTCGGTTTTATCTCTCCTTACCACGGATTTGTTGAAGAAGAAAACCTTGAAGTAATTGAAGAGATTAAGAAAAAATACGCAGAGATTAAACTTTCACCTTCGCTTCAACCTATGGAAGCGTTTAAGAATCATGACGGACTTGTGGTAAACGCAATTGAAGAGTGCAACATTATCACAAAGGCTTTAACCTTGTTTTCGGATACGGTTTTTGCGGGAATTATAGCGGGAACAAAGGTGCCAATCTGCCTTGTATCAAGGTCTGACACCGATAAAAACAAGGCGGCGTCGTTGGCATTGGGCGCTATTTTCGCAAACAGGGGGGAAAAATGAATTTAAACGAATTGAAAGAATATTTTTCAAAATTTTACCAAGGAAAAGAAGATTTGAAGGAATTGGATATAGATTTTTCTCTTGAAACTGCGGAATTTTTCAAAAACCTTTCAAAAGAGTTAAGAAAAAGTTTCTCTTCTGTGGTAAAAGTTGAAACGAAAAACAAAACATTTTTGGTTGCAGACCCTTTTCTCAACTTAAACCCGAATATTAAGGATTTTTCAAAAATAGCCTCAAACACGGTTTTTGCAGCAAAAAACCTTTTGACGGAAACCCCGAAATTAGCCGTATTATCGGCGGTTGAGTTGGTTAACCTGAATATGGAATCTTCAATTTACGGCGCAGTTATTGAAGCAATGGGAAAAAGGAAACAGTTGGGGAAAGATATTTTTGCCGAAGGGCCTCTTTCAATGGACGTTGCCTTATCCGAAAAAGCGGCAAAAGAGAAAAAGGTTTTAACCGACGTTGCGGGACAGGCAAACGTGCTTTTGTGCCACAGGACAAGTATTGCAAGAGGAATTGTTGAGGCTCTTCAATTTGTCAAAAAAGGGAAAACAGAAACCTATATCACCGACGGGAAAAATATTTTCAAAGCAGTTTAAATTTTTTCAACTTTTGCTCTATGTCTTTGACAGATACGGGTTTTAAAAGGTAATCGTCGCAAAGAGTTTTGTTTAATTTGGCTGGATTAACCCCTGTCGTAAAAACTACGGGAAATTTTTTTAAGCCTTTTTCCTTTAAGGCGTTTACAAAATCGTATCCGCTGATTTCCGGCATCATTACGTCAACAAAGCAGATTGACGGGGAAATTTTGCTTGTTTCAATATCCCGCAACAGTTTCGTGCCGTCGTTGTAGGTAACGGGATTTATTCCAAGGCAGAGAGAAAGGTTTTTGAAAATTTCAAGAATAAAATCCTCGTCGTCCAAAAAAACAACCGTTTTTGAAAAATTGTAATCAGATTTTTTGTTTTCTTTTTTGTAAAGTTTTTTAAGTATGTTTTGCTTAATTTTTTTGTTAAACTCTATTACTTTTTTAAACCTCTCGTAGCCTGGCAAAGTGGGGGGAATTTTCTGCGGGGAATCGTGGGTGTCAACGTCAAACATAAGTTTGTCCCCGTCAAGCCTTATGACAAGTTTCATATGAGGATAAAGGGAATTGCCAAGCCTCAAAGCGTAATAGTTTTCGCTTATTTTTTCAAAAAAAGGCAGGGAAAAAATATCTTTGTCGGAATTTTCAATCTCTTTTACAAAATCCGAAATTCTTTCCGGAATGTTTGAATTTGAATACGCCTCGCTTAAATAAATCTCTATCGCTTTTAAAATTTCTTCCTTCATATTCTCTCCGGCAGAATAATTTTAACCTTTGTGCCTTTCCCTATTTCGCTTTCTATAAAAATCCTTCCTCTTGCCATTTCAACCATTTTCTTGCACATTGCAAGCCCCAAACC
>JAMOUY010000146.1 GCA_027067895.1 Acidobacteriota bacterium | reverse complement strand
GTTTTCAGATACTTATAGTTTGCGGGATTTGGTTTAATCTCAATCGGCACCCTTTCCACAATCTCCAAATCATAGCCCTTTAAAGCAATTACCTTTGTGGGGTTGTTTGTCATAAGCCTTATTTTCTTAATTCCCAAATCCTTCAAAATCTGGGCGCCTATTCCGTAATCCCTCAAATCGGGTTTAAAGCCTAATTTGCAGTTTGCTTCAACAGTGTCGTGCCCTTCGTCCTGAAGTTTGTATGCGAGAATCTTGTTTCTCAAGCCTATCCCCCTGCCTTCGTGGGGAAGGTAAACAACAACCCCGCCTTCCTTCTCAATCATTCTCAAAGACTCCGCCAATTGGTCTCCGCAGTCGCATCTTAAAGAACCAAGCGCATCCCCCGTTTTGCATTCCGAGTGCATTCTCACAAGCACCGGCTTTTCAGGATCAAACTCCTTAACGATTGCAATGTAATCTTTCGGATCAATATCGCAATCGTAGTAAATCAATGTAAAGTGGCCGTATTTGTTAGGGAAATCCACTTCCGCAACCCTGTGGACAAGCTTCTCAAACCTTCTTCTATACTGAATTAAATCTGCAATTGTAATTATCGGAATATTAAACTTTTCGGAGATTTTCTCAAGCTCAGGCATTCTCGCCATTGTCCCGTCGTCGTTCATAATCTCGCACAATACCCCACTTGGCTTCAATCCGGCAAGCCTTGCCAGATCAACCGACGCCTCGGTATGCCCCGCCCTTTTCAAAACCCCGCCTTTTTTGGCTATGAGGGGGAAAATATGCCCCGGGCGAGCAAGATCCTCGGGCTTTGAGTTTTCGTCTATCAAAACCTGAACCGTCTTTGCCCTGTCGTGCGCCGAAATTCCCGTTGTAGTGCCCTCTACCGCGTCAACGCTTTCGGTAAATGCCGTTGAGTGCCTTGCGGTGTTTTTTTGCGCCATAGGCTTTAAATCAAGCCTCTCGGCTGTTTCTTTCGTTATGGCAACACAGATAAGCCCCCTTCCCTCTTTTGCCATAAAGTTTATGGCCTCGGGGGTAATCTTTTCGGAAGCGATTATAAAGTCGCCCTCGTTTTCCCTGTCCTCGTCGTCAACAACGATTAAAAACTCGCCTTTTTTAAACCTTTCAATTGCCTCTTCTATGGAAATTTTCATAATTAACACTCCAAAGTTTATTCAATCTCATTATATCAAAACTGAACGCTTATTCACTAAACTTCTGATACCTTTTGTCTTTTTTGTAAAACTGATAGAGGTATTTGCCCACAATGTCGGTTTCTATGTTTACGAAACTCCCTCTTTTCAAACTTTTCAAAGAGGTGTTTTCAAGGGTATAAGGGATAAGTGAAACGGTAATCAAAGTGCCCGACTTTCTTGCAATTGTCAGGGAAACGCCGTTTATTGCAATTGAGCCGTGCAAAACGGCAAACTTTTCAAAGTCGGGGGAAATCCTTATATCCATTAAATAGGTTTGCGAGCGTTTTACAATGCTTTCAACCTTTCCAACGCAGTCAACATGCCCCTGAACAAGGTGTCCGCCAAGCCTTGTTGAAAGAGTGAGCGCCCTTTCAAGGTTTACAATGTCTCCGGTTTTAAGGTTTTTCAATGTTGTTTTCTTCAAAGTCTCGCTCATTGCAAAAACGGAAAAAGAGTTTTCGGCAAGTTCAAAAACAGTTTGACAAACCCCGTCAACCGCAATACTGTCTTCAACCTTCAAGTCTTCCATAACCCTTTTTGCCGAAATTGTAAAAACCTTTCCGTCTCCCTTTGACTTAACCGATAAAACCTTTCCCGTCTCTTCCACAATGCCGGTAAACATACTAACTCCTTAACTTAAAGGTAATAAACCTGTCTCCATCTCCTAAAACAAGGGGATTTTCAGCCGAAAAGCGGGAAGAAAGCGAAAAAGGTCTCTTTCCTTCCCCGAAAAGTTTGGGAGCAACGAAAAACATAATCTCGTTTACAAGCCCGCTTTCCGCAAACATTCCCGCAATAACGCTTCCCCCTTCCACAAGGATTGAGGCAACATTTTCGGCGTAAAGTTTTTCAAGAATCTCTTTTACGCTTTTTTGTTCAAGTTCTATAATTTTTGTTCCCTTTTTGAGGTAATAATCTCTCCTCTCGTCTGATAAAGCATTTTTAAGGCAAATTAAAATTGCGTTTTCGTCAAACAGGGAAAAATCCCCTTCAAGTTTTCCGTTAAAATCAACAACAACCTTCTTCGGGTTTCTTCCTTCAACAAGCCTTACCGTTAAAGAGGGATTATCGGCATAAACCGTCCCGCTTCCCACAAGAACGGCGTCAACCTCGCTTCTCAACTTATGAACCTTTTTCCTGCTTTCTTCGTTTGTAATCCACTTTGAATTGCCCTCAAAATCCGCAATGTATCCGTCAAGGGTAATCGCAAGTTTTAAAACAACATAGGGAAGTTTGTTTCTTATATGGTAAAAGAAAAATTTATTTAACTCTTTGTTTTTCTCGTCAAGAAAGCCGTGAAAAACCTCAATTCCCGCATTTTGCAAAATTTCAACTCCCTTTCCCGCAACAAGTGGGTTTGCATCTAACGAAGAGAT
>JAMOUY010000145.1 GCA_027067895.1 Acidobacteriota bacterium | reverse complement strand
CTCAATGTCAGGGACGCGGCCGAATTGATAAGAAACGAGATTTTAGGCAACATTCCCACAAAGTTTATAAAGCAGGACAGAAGGGTTGACATAAGGGTACGGCTTAAAGACAGCATTCACAAATCCATTGAAGACTTGAAAAACCTTGTTGTAAACCCCGGGGCAAAAAAGCCCGTGCCCCTTAAGTCCGTTGCAGATTTCAGAATTGTTGAAGGACCGGGGGAAATAAGAAGGATTGACCAGCAAAGGGTTGGGCTTATTACCGCAAACATTCAGGGAATAGGCTTGAAAAACATTACAAAAAAGATAGAGGGCATTGTCAAAAAACTTAACCTTCCCCGTAATGTAAACGTGCTGATGGGCGGCCAGCAGATGGAGATGGAAAAATCCTCTTCAAGTTTATACCTTGCTTTGCTTCTTTCAGTATTTTTGGTTTACATTGTAATGGCTTCCCAGTTTGAGTCTTTAATCCACCCGCTGATTATTATGTTTGCAATTCCACTTGCCCTTTTCGGTGTTGGAATAACCCTTTACGCATTTAAAATACCCCTGTCTGTCCTTGTATTTATCGGAATGATGATGCTTGCTGGGATTGTTGTAAACAACGCAATTGTCCTTATTGATTACATAAACCTGTTAAGAAGCAGGGGCAGAGAATTGAAAGACGCAATTGTTGAGGCGGGAATAGTAAGGTTAAGGCCGATTTTTATGACAACTCTCACAACGGTTCTTGGGCTTCTTCCCATGGCGATTGGCTTTGGCGAAGGTTCGGAAATAAGAAAGCCTATGGCAATAACGGTTATTGCGGGGCTTATTTTCTCAACAATGCTTACCCTGATAGTTATTCCCGTGATTTACCACTTTGTTGAGGAGTTGAGGGATAACAGAAATCAATAGTGGTTTAGAAAATGCCTCACATAGTATGAAATAATGTCGTTTCCGTAAAGGTATGTAATAACCGTGCCTATTGCAAGAAAACACCCGAAGGGAATTTCGTATCTCTTGCCCTTTTTCAGAACATAGATTATGAAAAGCCCGACAATTGTTCCCAAAACAGATGCAATCATTAAGGCTAAAAATGCTTTTTTGCCTAAAAAAGTGCCCATTAAGGCAAGCATTTTTACGTCTCCCATGCCCATTCCCTCAATGCCTTTAAGTTTGAGGTAAACGTATGCAAGGAGAAAAAGCATTCCTGCGCCTATAACCCCCACGACAAGGGATTCCACAAAGCCTCTGTCGGGAGAAAAATAAGCGAAAATCAACCCTACGGGGATAAATCCAAGAGTAATTTCGTCAGGCAGAATTCTCTCGTCCAAATCGGTGAAAAACAGAATAAGCATAATTGACGCAAGCACGATAAATTCAAGCGCTTTCAAGGTAAATCCAAATTTGTAAACCCCGAAGGTAAAGATAAAAGCGGTAAGCAACTCTATGAAAAAATACCTGAAAGAAATCTTTTCCCCGCAGTATGCGCATTTTCCCCTTAAAAAAAGCCAACTTAAAAGCGGGATATTGTAATACCACGGAATTGTTTTTTTGCACGAGGGACAGAAAGAGCGGGGCTTAACAACCGACAACTCTTTCGGCAACCTGTAAATGCAGACGTTGAAAAACGAGCCGAACATTGAGCCTAAAATAAAAACAAAAACAAGCCCCAATTTTGACTGAACAAGCATATTCAAATAATTGCTAAAACTCATCTTTACCTCTCTTTTTTAAAGTGAAACGGTATCCTGATATTCTCCGAAAACTTCTCTCAAAGTATCCGCCATCTCTCCCAAAGTGCAGTAAACCCTTACGCAGTCAAGAATGTAAGGCATAAGGTTGTCCGTGCCCTGCGCCGCCTTTTTCAACGCTTTAAGTTTGTCCTTCACGGCGGTGTTGTCCCTTTTCTCTTTCATTTTTTTCAACTTCTCAACCTGCCTTTTTTCAACCTCTTCGTTAATCTTCAAAATTTCCAAATCCTTTTTATCTTCCTCAATCACAAATTTGTTTACGCCGACAATAATTTGCTCTCCGCTTTCAACAGCCTTTTGATAATTGTATGCGCTTTCAGCAATCTCTCTTTGAACGTATCCGCTTTCAATCGCTTTAAGCATTCCACCCATTTTGTCAATTTTTTCAATGTATTCAAAAGCCCTCTTCTCAATTTCGTTTGTAAGGTTTTCAATGTAATAGGAGCCTGCAAGCGGGTCTATTGTATCCGCAACCCCGCTTTCGTATGCGATAATCTGCTGTGTTCTTAAAGCAATTCTGACAGACTTTTCAGTCGGCAAGGCAAGAGCCTCGTCCATTGAGTTTGTGTGCAAACTCTGTGTTCCCCCTAAAACTGCCGCAAGAGCCTGCAAAGTGACTCTTACAATATTGTTTTCGGGCTGCTGCGCGGTTAAGGTGCTTCCCCCTGTCTGGGTGTGAAATCTCAGCATTAAAGACTTCGGATTTTTAGCCTTAAACCTTTCCTTCATAATCTTTGCCCACATTCTCCTTGCAGCCCTGAACTTTGCAATCTCTTCAAGAAAGTTGTTGTGGGCGTTGAAGAAAAACGAAAGCCTCGGGGCAAACTTGTCAACGTCAAGC
>JAMOUY010000144.1 GCA_027067895.1 Acidobacteriota bacterium | reverse complement strand
ATTTTTTGTTATTTGAAATCTTGTGTGCCCATAGCTCAACTGGATGAAGCACCCCGATACAATCGGGGAGGCTGGCCGGTGAGTCGCTTTTAGGTTGTTTGAAATTTTGTGTGTGCCCATAGCTCAACTGGATAGAGCATCTGGCTACGAACCAGAAGGTTGGGGGTTCAAGTCCCTCTGGGCACACCACTTTTGTTATTTGAAATCTTGTTTGTGTGTGCATAGCTCAACTGGATAGAGCATTTGGCTACGAACCAGAAGGTTGGGGGTTCAAGTCGCTTAAGGGCACACCACTTTTTGTTATTTTAAAATACATAGGTTCGGTTCCGTTTGCGGATTAAAAGGGAATCCCGTGAAAATCGGGAACGGGCCCGCCGCTGTGAACGGGGACTGATGGCCATTATGCCACTGTTCCGACAAGTCGGGACGGGAAGGCGGCCGGAGGGTTGATCCGTGAGTCAGAAGACCTGCCGGACTTTGAAATGCTAACGGAGGCTTAGCGATGGTTGTTTTCCATCACGCCGACAATTAAATTCCATAAAAATTTTTCAGGAGGTTTTATGAAAAGGGGATTTTTGTATTTTTTTGTTTTTCTTTTTGCTTTTTACGGTATTTCTGCGGAAAACATGTATGAAGTTAAGGAAAATGTTGTAGTTACCGCAAACAAAGACAGGGTGAAGAAAAAGGATATTGCCAAAAACGTAAAAGTGATTACCAAAAAAGATATTGAAAAGATGGGCGCAATTTCCGCAATTGACGTTTTGAAGAATATTCCCGGCGTTATTGTTTCCACAAACGGGGGATACGGTTCTTTAACCTCGGTTTATTTGAGAGGTGCTTCCCCCAACCACACAATTGTTATGATTGACGGGATTGAGATTAATGACCCTATGAATCCGGGGAGAAGCGCCGATTTGTCTTCCATTATGGCTTCGGATATTGAGAGGATTGAGATTGTTATGGGAAGCGAAAGTGCTGTTTACGGCTCCGACGCAATGGCTGGAGTTATAAACATTATTACCGTTTCAGACAAAAAAGGGCTTTCGTTTTTCTTTGAAGGCGGTTCAAAGTCAACGACTTTCGGCGGAATTAATTTTCAGAACAAGCAGGGGGATTTGTCTTATTGGTTTAAAGGCTCTTTCTTTGATACAGACGGAATTTCCGCCGCAGATTCAAAGTTGGAAGGCAATTCGGAAGATGACGGCTATTCAAATGCCACCGTTAACGGCGGTTTGAGTTTTGAAAAGGGAAGGAACAAGTTTCTTGCTTCAATCATTTACATAAACTCGGATTCAGACCTTGACGCCATGGGGGGGCTTTACGGGGACGCGCCCGAGTATACTTCCGACAGGGAAGAGTATTACGGAAAGGCGGAATGGAAGTATTCCAATCCCTTCGGAATGGACGGCTATACCAAGTTGGGCTATTATTACACCAAGATTGACAGAAAGTACGACAATCCTGATGATTCTTTAATTGCGCTTCCCCTTTTGACTTCAAATTACACGGGGGAAATTTCAAGGATAAATTTTCATACCTTTGTTAAACTTTCGGAAAGAAATTCTCTTTCTTTCGGTCTTGAAACAACGGAAGAAAAGGGCAAGTCTTACTTTTATTCCGAATCCTCATACGGTCCTTATGAAAGTGTTTTCCCTAAAAAATCTATTGATACTAACAGCGCATACTTAAATTTGATTTCAAAGTTTAAGTTTTTTACCTTGAATTTAGGTGTCAGATACGACGACCACGACCAATTCGGAAGCAAAGGGACTTTCAATGCAGGTGTTGTCGTGCCTTTAACCGATACCCTTACTTTTAAACTTAACGGCGGGACAGGTTTTAAAGCGCCTTCAATTTATCAGCTTTATGACGGATTTTGCGGAAATCCGGATTTAAAAGCGGAAACTTCCGACAATTATGAGGGATTTTTTGAAAAATCTTTAATGGAAGGGAAGTTGTTTTTTACAATAGGCTATTTTTACAACAAGTATAAAGACTTGGTTTACTTTGACTTTACCACTTACAAATATGCAAACGGAGAAGAAGCGGAGACAAAGGGATTTGAAACGACTTTCAAGTATTATGGAAAGAGTTTTTCGTGGCATTTCGGATTTACAAACATTTCTTATTCTTCGGATAATCCGGCTTATTTTTACAACAGGCCGGAAGCGACAATTAATTTCGGTTTGTCTTATGCATACAACAATTGGCTTTTCTCTCTTACTTCGCTTTATTACGATGACAGGACGGGATACGATTTCTGGCAGGGGAAAGAGGTTAAACTTGACAGTTTTACGGTTTTTGATTTGAAAATCTCTTACAACTTAAATAAAAACACGGAAATTTACCTTAAAGGCCATAATATCTTTGACGAGGATTACCAGTATGTTTACGGATACGGCACATTGGGTGCGGTTTACTATGTCGGCGTAAAATACAAGGCTTTTTAAGGAAAACGGGAATAAATTTTAGGCGGAAGTCTGAAATTTAGGGCAAAAAAATGAGGGGGGATAATCCCCCCTTTTTTTATATTTCTTTCAAGTATCTTAACCTGTAAGCCAAAAGAATGTAAACAAATCCGACAATTAGTCTGTATTTCCAGAGATAAACAAGAGTTGTTTTTACGGCGTGCCAGAATGGTTTATTCCAAAACTGCTCCCACATTGCGTCTGTGATTTTTACCTGTGTTGAATGCATTACAACTGCAAGCACGGTTGGGATTAAAAAGAGAAGTAAAATCGGGAATCCTATTAAAAGTACTTTTGAACCACTTTTTGAGGCAACTGTCTGAACAAGAAGAGTATTGGTTGAAATTACAACTCCGATGTACATTATCATGTAGAGGAAGTTTGTAAAACTGTCTATTGTCAGTTTTTTTGTTGAAACAATTACATTGTATCCGGCAAATTTGAAAAATCCGATGAAAAGGTAGGAAACCGCAAGGCTTAACGCAATTGTAATTACCGAAATTATCATCAGAGAGAGAATGTTTGCCGAAACTATTTCAAGGTCTGAAACGGGAAGCCTTAAAAGAAATCCGTCTTTGTTCATATTTTCCCTTCTAATCATTGAAGTTAGAATATAGATAAAAAGGCCCAAATTTGCCAGTTTCAAATCTATGTTTGCATGCATAGGTGTGTTAGGCTCAACAACCGCTTTTACTGTAAAAAGCCAAAGCAGAAGAATTGCCGCTATTCCGGTTATAAGCAGAGGCACTCTTTTGCTTTTCAATAAATAAAGTCTCAATACGGCAAGCATTTTTTCCTCCTTTTATGCGAATATTTCAAAAATATCTTCTATTGTCGGGTTAATAATACTGTGCTTAATTCCAAGTTGCTTTAACTCTTCCGTTGTTTTTTCCGCATCTTCGCTAAGAATTGCATTTTCTCCCAAAAACCTGTTTACTTCGCCGTTTAGTTTTCTGTCAGGCATTTTTTCAAGGATGAATTTTTTGTATTTTTCCTGCAAATTGTCCAAGGAATCTTTTAAAACAATCTTTCCGTTTTTCATTATTATTGCCGTGTCAAAAAGGTTTTCAATTTCGTTTATCAAATGGGTTGCGATAATTAAGGTTGTCTCTTTTTGGGCAATAATGTTAATCAATGTTTTGTAAAAATACTTTCTGATTACAGGGTCGGTAACTCCCAAAGGCTCGTCCAAGATGATTAAATCGGGAGAGGGGCAGAGTGTTAAAACCTGAATTGCCTGCATTTTTTGTCCGTTTGAAAGAGATTTGAAAGGCTTGTCCCAGTCAAATTCGGTAAACTTTTTTATTTCGTTGAACAAATCCTCGTCCCAATTCGGATAAAGCATTCTGTATGAGGGAAGGTATTGGTTTAGCGAAAGATTCGGAAACATTTCAATGGGGGACGGCGCGCTTGTAATTGTTTTCAGTGCGTTTTTTATTGTTTTTCTGTTCAATTCAATGTCTTTGTAATAAATGTTTCCTTTGTAATTTAAAAGCCCCAAAACACAGTTTAGCAGGGTTGTTTTTCCCGCGCCGTTTCTTCCCAAAAGCGCATAAATTTTTCCTTTTTCAATTTCAAGGGTAAGGTTTTCAATTACTTTTTTGTTTCCAAAGATTTTTGCGGGATAACTCTTTGTCAGATTGTTAATTCGTAAAAAAGCCATTTTGTCCTCCTAATACCTTTTATTTATTTCTTCAATAATTTCCTGTTTTTTAATATTAAGCATTTTTGCGGTGTTTACCATTTCGTCAATTTTTTGAAAGAGAATGTTTTTTTTCAATTGATTAATTGTTGATTCGTTTAAATTCTCGCTTACAAAAACTCCCTTTCCCATTTTTGTTTTCACAAGTCCCTCCCTTTCAAGTTCTCTATAAGATTTCATTACCGTATTGGGGTTTAAACTTAAATATACGGCCAATTCCCTGATAGATGGCAGTTTATCGCCCGGCGACAATTCCCCCGAGGCAATTTTCATTTTTATTTCCTGAATCAACTGCCTGAAAATCGGGATTTTGCCGTGTTGATTGATTGTTACAAGCATCATACTTACCTCCAAACTGTTCTACTGTTGTAATACAGTAATACGGGGAAAAATGTTTCAAACTTTTTTCATTTTTTTAAAATTATTTTGAAAGCACTACAAAACGTGAATCTTTAAAGATTATGCGAGGATTGTCAAAGAGAAAGAGGTATAGATTTAATTGTTTTTTTAAGACAATGAGAAGCGAGTTTTTTTGTTTCGGCCAGATTTCCATTAAATCCTCAATATGGATTAGTACTTCTTTTGTCTCGGGGTCTGAATAAATAAACTCTTTGTCAAACCTTGTTTCAATAGGGTGAATTTTGGTATAGAGTATGAAACTTCTTGAATTAAATCCGACAAGGTAAACCTTTTCAGGCTTTTTGGAAAGTTTGTTTATAAAATTTGCCGTTGTTTTCATGGTGAAAAAGTATTTTTCGGGTTTAAAAGATGTTGTATAAATGACTAAAATTATTGTCAGAACAATTTTTGCCCCGGTTATAATTGTCTTTTTCTTGTTTGATTTTATAAAAAGAATTAAAAGGTTTACGCTTATTATTGCAAAAATCAGTGCTGCTGACCCGTTGTTTATCGGAATTGATTTTATAAAGAAAACCGCTACTATTAGGCTTATTTCAAAAACTGCGGCAACGGTAAAGAATATGCATTTCTTTTTTTCAACAAGTATTCTTGCTACTAAAATTGAAAGCCCTGCAAGCGAAAGCAGTATGTAAAGAGAGAGTTTGCTTTTTGGAATTGAAAATAAAATTATCGGATACAAAAACATTGCTGTCAGAAATTTATATTGATTTTGCTCTTTAATTTTTTTCAGAATATCCGTAATGGAAAAAAGCAGTATGAAAATCCAAGGGTATGCGGTTGTAATCAATATTTTCAAATAGAGAAAAGTCGGTCTCGGGTGGCCGAAATTTTTTGAGTAAAATCTTGCGGCAAATTCTTTTCCTAAAAGAAAATGAACCGAATTTGGAATTTTAACCGAAATATAAATAAACCACCAAAACCCTATTGTCAGCGAGATAATTACCGGAAAGGGTTTGAAAATTGATTTTGCCTCTTTGAATTTTCCGAAAATTTTCAGATAAATCAAAACTATTGGAATAACCTGTATGTATCCCAGCGGTCCTTTGATAAATCCGCTTATTCCCAGAAAAATCCAGAAAAGGTAAAGTTGAGTTTCTTTTTTTTCTTCAATAAATCGCAGAAAAAAGTAAATGGAAAAAAGCATTGAAGTTAAAAGAAAGACGTCTGTTGTGACGATTCTTGACGCACCAATAATCAATGGCGTTGAGGCAAAGACAATGCCCGAGTAAAAAGCGGTTTCGTTGTCATCAAACAGGATAAATGCAATGAAAAAAACTAAAATTGAGGAAACCGTCCCGCAAAGTCCGGAAAAAAACCTTCCGCCGAATTCGTTAACCCCGAAGATTTTGTATCCCAATGCGGTAAGCCAGTAGGTTAAAGGCGGTTTTGTAATGTGAATAATTTTATTCTGTGTCGGAATAAGCCAATGCCCGTATTTTAAGGTTTCATATGCAATTTCGGAATACCTTGCGTCCGACGTTTCGGTAAACGGCACCCTGTTTTCAAAAAAGAAAAAAGAAAAGATGCAGAAAATTATTAAAATCAGAAGGTATTTATTCTTCTGTTTCATTCTTCAATTTTTTCAAATATTCTTCCCACTCAATGGGAAGCATGTATTTCTTTTTATTGTTGCATTCCTTGCAGCACGGCACAACGTTTCCTTTAACGGTTTTCCCCCCTCTTGCAATGGGCACTATATGGTCCATTGTCAATTCGGAAGGGTGAAATTTTTTCCCGCAGTAGTAGCATATTCCTGAGGATTTTTTTCTCTTCCACCACTGGGATTTTCTCAATTCCCTTGCTTTTTGTTTTTCCCTTTTAATGTGTTCTTCGTCAGCAGGTATAAAAAATTCCATAGCAAACAAACTATACCAGAAAGGCACTGTTTTTTCAAATTGCCCTTGATATAAAAGGAAAAATCGGTATCATACTCTTGTGTTGAAAAATTGATTTAAGGAGCGAAAAAAATGGCAAATCCCCTTGTTGGAATTTTGATGGGAAGCGATTCCGATTTTGAGATTATGAAGGAAAGCGCAAAGGTATTGAAAGACTTCGGCGTGCCTTTTGAGGTAATTGTAACTTCGGCACACAGGACGCCTGAAAGAACCCTTGAATATGCAAAAAACGCGAAAGACAGGGGAATTAAGGTGTTGATTGTAGGTGCGGGAATGGCGGCGCACCTTGCCGGAGTGATTGCGGCAAAAACCATAATTCCCGTAATAGGCGTGCCAATCAACTCCTCTTCCTTAAACGGAATTGACGCCCTTTACTCAACCTTGCAGATGCCTTCCGGAATTCCTGTCGGCACAATGGCAATAGGAAAGGCCGGGGCAAAAAACGCCGCATTGTATGCGGTGCAGATGCTTGCTTTAAGCGACGAAAACCTTACGAAAAAACTTGAAGATTTCAGGAAAGACTTTGAAAGGGTTGTTGTTGAAAGGGAGAAAAAGGTTCACGAAAAGTTAAAAGAATTTTTGAATGAGTAAGTTTTTTATAAAAACCTTCGGGTGCAAGTTAAACCAATTTGACGCAGAGAGGATAAGGGAAGGCCTTATCCTCTCCGGTTTTTTTGAAACCGATAATTTTGAAGAGGCGGACATTATAATTGTAAATTCCTGCGGCGTTACGAAAAAGGCAGAAAAGGAAGGCTTTTACACCTTACGAAAGATTATTCGCAAAAACCCCGAGGCAAAAAAATACTTTATCGGCTGCTTTGTTGAGGGAAAGGATTATGACAATACGGTTTTTTTAAAGGGGGAAGATAAATTCAAAATAGGCGAATTGCAAAACCTTCCCTTTTTTCCTTCAAGCCAGAAAAAGCATGCAAGGCCTTTGATTTACATACAAAACGGGTGCGATTTAAAGTGCGCATACTGCATTGTGCCTAAATTCAGAGGCAAAAGCAGAAGCGTAAAGGTTGAAAATGTCTTGGAACAGATAGAGTTTTTTGAAAGCCACGGAAAGAAAGAAGTTGTTTTAACGGGAATTCATTTAGGTTTGTGGGGACACGACTTTTCCCCGAGAAAAAGCATAATTGACCTTCTCAAAGAGATTGAAAATAGGTTTGGGGGAAAAATAAAGGTAAGAGTTTCTTCCCTTGACTCAAACGAGATTGACAATGATTTAATAGACTTTTTTGCGCAATCAAAAACAATCCAGCCTCACTTCCACATTCCCCTGCAAAGCGGCTGCGACAAAGTTTTAAAACTTATGAGGAGAAGATACACCGTAAAGCAGTTTGCGGAAACGGTTGAAAGGTTGAAAGAAAAGGTTAAAGACTGCTGCATTGGGGCAGACGTAATTGTCGGATTCCCCGGCGAGACTGAAAAAGATTTTAACGATACATTGAATTTTGTTGAAAAAATTCCCCTTGATTACCTTCATGTTTTTCCCTTTTCCCCGAGAGAAGGCACCGAAGCCTTTGATATGGACGGACAGGTTGATGAATTGGAGAAAAAGGAAAGGGTAAAAACTTTAAGGGAATTGTCTGACAGAAAGAGGCAAAACTTTGCCGAAAGGTTTACAGGCAAAACAAGGCAGGGCATAGCAATCTATCCCAACCTCATCCTCACCGACAACTATATCCAGGTTGAGGTAAACGAATTATTGACTCCTTCAAACCAATATACCGTTAAAATTGAGAAAATAATCTCCCCGACAAAAACAAAAGGCAAAACTGTTTAACAAACTTCCCCGTCTATTTTATTAGAAAAAAATCTCATATAATAGCCTTACGGGGGAAGATAGATGGAAGGTAAAGAAATAATTGTTGTTTTTGTTTTAATTGTATGCGGTTTTGTCTATTTTACGCTGAAAAACAGTGTTCCTGTAAGCGAAAATCAGTTGAGGAACATTTTGCGTCAGGCGTTTAATACCGAAGAGTTTGACAACTTAATAAACGGAAAATGGCATGAAAACGAATTGTCAGAATATAAAACAATTTTTCTCCCCGAATATGCCCCTGTTATCTATAAAAAGAAAAAATGGAAAATAAAAATAAAAGACCTTTTTCCGAAAAAATACAATGCGACATTTTACAGCAATCTTGACCGGTTAAACTCATACATTGCGGGAATGGGATTATCCTATATGGAATGCTATCAGGACAGTTTTTCCTTTTCCGTAGAAATTCAATCATTCCGTGAGTTGGTTTTAAGGTGTGAATCCTGCGCTAATATTCAAGAAGACAAAGTGGGAAGATGGATGGATTTCTATTTTGAGAAAAAAGATAAATGGCGTTTGAAAGAGGCAAGATGGGGAACAATAGTTGGCCCCATAAGGGGAGATGTGGTTCACTCAAAGAATTATAAAAACGGGGGAGTAAAATGAAAAGGAGTTTTATTATACTTTTGTTTTTTATTATTTGTTTTTGTTTTCATGGTATGGGAAAGGATATAAACAAAAGTAATACTGCTAAAACAAATAAAAACAGCAGTGTTAATTTATCCAATCAGGAAAGGCTCTTTCTTATTCATATAAACCCCATGCTTGCCTATCAGGACTATGTTGATAATCTGATATTGCAAAAACTGGAAAAGTGCCAGAAAATTGTCAAAAGCGAGTTGTTAAATAAAAGTTTTTCATATGTGCTTGTAAAGTTGGGATTTATCAATGTTTTTGTAAAACCTTGCGGGAATGAATTAAATAAATGTTCCGGTTTCTGGTTTTATGATTATGCAAATAAAAAGTTATTGTTGCTTGAAAGCGTCTCGTCTATTAAGTTGGGGAAAAGCGAGTTGAGGTTTGACAACAAATACTGTGAAAGAATTGAGTATTATGACTTGCGGGATAATACATTTGAAATTGTTAGTGTTAATGGAATTGAGTATGAAATTGTGAACTCTTTTGTGCTTATTGAAAGACATATACCTGAAAATCTTTTCCCGTTTATAAAAAAAGATTATGTTTTTCAAAGAAAATTAAAAATAGACGATGATTTTTTAAAGACAGGCTTTTTTATGGAAGACATAACACCTCTTGGATACTCTCTGTATAAATTGGAATTGAAAACTCGCAAAGAATTTAAAAATCTTGTCGGCTTGTTTGAGGGCAATAAGAAAATTGAAATAGTATTTCATTTGCCTGCGGAAGAGGAATCCTCGTTGTGGCTGAAGCAATTGCGTGAAATATACGAAAAATATGACAGTTTGTCTTTTGAAAAAAAAGAAAAATTAAACAAAAAATTAAAAAACAAAATCCTCAACTCCAGAGGAGTATCTATGGAATTATATTAACTTTGAGATGTTTGATGTGTGAGGTTGACTATGAGAAAGATTACTTTTTTAGTTTTTCTGTTTTTAATTAGTTGCAATGGGATAACAACAACTATTGTTCAAACAAAAAACAGAGAAACCACAAATATTGCGAATTATCAAAAAGAATATGATAAGACTTTAAAAGAATGCGGGAAACAATATAAAACCAAATTGGAATTTGATGCAAACAGACAAGAATTTTGTGCTTGCGTTTTAAGTAAGCTGGATAAAAGGCGATATGAGTTTTTGCCAACAAACCATCTTTATCCATATATAGAAAAAATTTTAAATGT
>JAMOUY010000143.1 GCA_027067895.1 Acidobacteriota bacterium | reverse complement strand
GGGCGCGCCTTTTACCATAGCAATTTTTATTGCTCTGCCTGTAATTCTTGCACTTTTAATGAGTACAATTTTTGGAAACGGGAAAAAAGTAAAGTTTTCACCCCCTAAAATAGCATTGGTTAACAAAGACAACGGTATTGTTTCAAAAACAATTGTAAGGTTTTTGACCGACGAGAGAATGAAAAAAGAATTTAATTTTGTTTTAATGGATTTGCAAAGGGCAAGGAAAAAAATGCTAAAAGACGAATTTTCCGCAATTGTAATTATTCCGAAAAATTTCACTTCCGATTTTTTTGATGAAAAATGCCCTGAAATACTGCTTATTGAAAATCCGTCCCAAGGAATTTATCCTAAAATGGTTGAAACAATGCTTTCCCTTTTAAGCGAAGGGGTTAACTATTTTTTCACCTATTATCATTCACAGTTTGAAGAGGTAGCCTCAATACACAAAGATGTGAAAAAAGGAGTATTTTCAATAAAATTACTATTTCAAGCGAATAAATTAAAAAAACTTGGGAAAGATTTTTTGGCAAAATCAAAGAAACTGTTTTACGCTGTAAAATCCCTTCCCTTTGAGGTTAGGTTTACAAAAGAGGGGAAAATTGAAAAAGAGGAAAACTTTATGATTACTCTCTTTCCACCATATGCCTTGTTTTTTCTTCTCTTTTTTGCAAACATTTGTGCGGTTTCTATTGTTGAGGAGAGGCGAAAGGCAATAACCAACAGGATTTTGCTTACAAAAATGGGTTTGCCGCATTATCTTTTGGGCAAAATCTCTTCTTCCGTTTTATTCTTGATAATTCTGTCAATTGTTTTTTCTGTGTGCGGTTTTTTGCTGTTTGACTTAAAAACCCCCAATGTTTTGCTTTTCTTTCTCATAATTGTTTTTGGTTGTTTCTCTTTGTTTTCGGTTTTCTTTCTCACATCTTCGCTTGCGAAAAGCCAATCTTCGGCTTCAAACCTTGGCATGGTTTTAATTTTTCTAATGGGATTTTCAGGCGGGGGAATGATACCTCTAAACCTTCTGCCTTCATCCATTGTTTCGTTTTCAAAACTCTTTCCCTTTTATTCGGTTAATAAAATGATTGCGGAAATATTAACCTCAAATTCTGTTTCCTTTCAGCCAATGCTTTATCTAATTTTGGTTTCCTTGCTTTGTTATTGTGCGGGATTTTGGGGATTTAAAAAATTTTTCAGGGAGATTGGATGAAAGGCTATATTTACCTTATTGCGAAAGAAATTAAAATGCTTTTTAAAGACAAAAACTTTTACATATGGGTATTGTTTTTGCCTCTGATTTTTCTTTTTGTTTTCTCAAAAATGGGAACAGGAGGGACAAAGCAGAAAATATTTGTGAAAGACAATGCCGGAAATTCTCTGTCCATTTCTTTTATTCAAAAATTAAGCGGGGATTTTAAAATAGTTGGTGATAAAAAAAACATACCGGTTGTTGAAATATCGGAAGAATTTAATTTTGATGAAAAAGGAAAAACAAATGTTAAGGTTGTTCTTCCCCAAAATTTTTCAAAAGAAAAAGAGATTTACCTTAAAATTGCAATTTACCGTGCCCTTGCCGAGGTTTTTGCGGACAAAAAACTTAACATAGAAAAGCCCCTATGCTTTATGGCTTTGAAAAAGGAAAAAGACAAACTTCTTGGAATTCCATGGGGAATAAGGCATTTCCTTCCTGCGGTTGTGCTTATGTTTATTCTTTTCAACGTCTTGACAAAAGGGATTGAGAAATTTTACCAGTATGAGGAAAGCGGCTTAATTCAAAGGTTTGCAGTTGCGCCGTCCGGGTACAAAGGCTTGGTTCTTTTCTTCCTTTTTTATCCCGTAATTCTTGCTTTACTCTCTGTTTTCATTATATTTCTTTTCGGTATTTTTATCTTCGGATTTAAAACAACATTTTATTCCGGGGTTGTTCTTTTTCTTGTCTTTATTCTGTTTGCCATTTTTTCGTCCTCTTTATCCCTTCTATTATTTTCCATTTTCAAAAAGAAAGAGGCGGCGGTCGGCATGGGAATTATGCTTGCAAACATACTCTGTGCTCTCGGGGGATTGTGGTGGCCCCTTGAAATTGCCCCCCCGTTTTTCAGAAAATTAGGCCTAATCCTTCCCACAGGCTTTACAATGAAACTCATTGACAAAATAATCTACTACAATTTGCCCCTTTCAAGCGTTGTTTGGGGTTTTGCTGTCCTTGGGATAGTGTCTTTTGCCTTTGTTTCTCTATCTTTATTGGTTTTTGCGAGAAAATCGCATTAAGCGTTTGACTTATGTTCTTTTTGAAGTTAAATTTTGAATAATGGTTTGAGGGAGAAATGAAAGGAATTTTTTTGACTTTGATTTTTTTAGCATTTTGTTTTTTTCCTTTTTTTATTTTGGGGATAACTGCAAGAGAGGGGCGTTTTATCTATGTTTCCCCTTCGGGAGACGACAATTTAGGCGACGGAAGTGTTGAAAATCCATTTAAAACGCTGACTAATGCCCTTTATTACGCAAAACCGGGGGACACGGTTTATTTAAGGGGCGGGGTTTATCCCCTTGACGTAAATGCCGACGTATCTGGAACTTCA
>JAMOUY010000142.1 GCA_027067895.1 Acidobacteriota bacterium | reverse complement strand
CAGCCTCAATTTTTCAATCTGTTCGTTAATTGAAGAGTCTTTTTCAATGTATAAATCGCTTTCCGGGACATACGCCTCGGGCTGGTAGTAATCGTAATAGGATACAAAGTATTCCACCGCATTTTCTGGAAAGAAAGTCTTGAATTCGTTGTACAACTGGGCGGCAAGTGTTTTGTTGTGGGCAATAATCAAAGTAGGCTTTTCCCGTTTTGCAATAATGTTTGCCATTGTAAAGGTTTTTCCCGAGCCTGTGATTCCAAGCAGGGTTTGATATCTGTTTCCTTTTTCAAGGCTTTTTAATATTTTATCAATAGCCTCGGGCTGATCTCCGCATGGCTTGTAGTCGGATACAAGTTTAAATTTGTTCATTGTTTGAAATAGGTTAAGGTTTCAAGGTGTTTTTTCATTTTTACGGGGTAATTTGTGATAATTCCGTTTATTCCCTGCTTATAGAAGTAAATTACGTCTGACACGTCGTCAACCGAATAGCAGTAAATTTGCTTCCCGTTTTCAAGCAGTTTTTTTATCTCTTTTTCCGAAAAAAATTCGTATTCAAAAACAACGCCGTCAACCCCGTGTTTTTCAACATAGTCGTAAAGGTCAAAAAAGTCTCCGCTTATGAGAAAGAGGCATGGAATTTCGGGAAACGTTTTTTTCAGTTTTTTTACAGTGTAATGGTGAAAGGAAGAGATTATAAACCTTTGCGGATTTTTTCTTAACTCTTCAAACTCTTCAAGTTTTTCCGCAACCGCGTCTTCCTTTAATTCAAGGTTGAAATTCAGTCGGGGAAACAGGGATAAAACATCTTTCAACTTCGGAAGCGTTCTGAAATTTTTAGGTTTTAGAGCAATGTGATTGTCCGCCTTTTTGTCGTGGTGAAGTACAATTTCTCCATCTTCATTAAGTCTTAAATCAATCTCGGCCCACTTTATCCCGTTTTTCAAAATATACTCAAAACCTTCAAGAGAATTTTCAGGCATCTCTCCCTTTGCGCCTCTATGTCCTATAATTTTAAAATTTTTGTTCATGCTTTTACGCTATTCTAATTCAAACGGCATATCGTTTTTTAAAATATTGTCCTTTTCAAGTGCAGACTCCATATTTTCGCGTGCTATATCGCTTGTTGACTGAATTCCCTGAATTTTGAGTTTGAATTCGTCGGGATTGGACGCCCTTCTCATAGCCTCTTCAAGGGTAATCAGCCCCTGCTTGTACAAAAAGTAAAGGGACTGGTCAAATGTTTGCATTCCGTATTGAGACGTGCCCCTTTCAATAGCGTCGTGAATCAATTTTGTTTTTTCTTTGTCTTCAATAAGCGTTCTAATGTAAGGGGTAACCCTCATTACTTCAACCGCCGGTACCCTGCCTTTTCCGTCAGCTTTTGGCACAAGCCTCATGGATATAACGGCTTTTAAAACCTGAGCAAGTTGAAGCCTGATTTGTTTCTGCTGGTGTGGCGGGAAAACCGAAATAATACGGTTAATTGTCTCGGTTGCGTCCAATGTGTGCAAGGTTGAAAGAACAAGGTGGCCTGTTTCAGCCGCGGTTAAAGCGGTTTCAATAGTTTCGTAGTCTCTCATTTCTCCCACAAGTATTACGTCCGGGTCCTGACGAAGTGCGCCTCTTAATGCGTTTGCAAAATCTCTTGTATCAACCCCTATTTCCCTCTGGTTGATTATGGATTTTTTGTCCCTGTGTAAAAACTCTATCGGGTCTTCAATGGTTATAATATGTTCTGTTCTGATTGAGTTGATATAGTCAATCATTGCCGCAAGGGTTGTTGATTTTCCCGAACCGGTTGTTCCCGTACAAAGAACAAGCCCTCTCTGTTCTTCGCATATTTTTTCTATAACTTTGGGCAAAAGCAATTCCTTGATTGTCCTTATTTTTACCGGAATAACCCTGAGTACAAGCCCAACCGTGCCCCTCTGCTGGAAAATATTGCATCTAAACCTTCCCAACCCCGGCACGGAATATGCGATATCTATTTCAAGGTTTTCCTTAAATTTCTGTTTCTGCCTTGCGTTCATAAGTGAAAACGCCATTGCAATAGTGTCTTCCTGCATAAGCCTTTTTAACTCGGTTAGCGGCGTAAGTTTTCCGTTAATTCTTAAAACCGGATAAGACCCTACTTTTAAGTGAAGGTCGGATGCCCCTCTATGTGTGGCTATCTTTAAAAGGTCGTTAATATGCATGTCCCCTCCAAGTAAATGGTTTTATATAATTAAATTACCATAATTTATTCTGTTATAAAACACAAAATTGACTATAAAATTTGTTAATAATTAAAAATTAAAAAATAAACAAGAATTTTAACATAGCTAAAAGAGTAGTCAATATTGTTTTTTTAAAACCATGTTTGCTTGTGGATTTTTATATAAAAATTTATTTTGTTAATACATTTGTTTATTTTTTACAAAAAAAACAGGATATTTTAATACTTTGTCTCTTTTAAAACTTAGAAAACATAATGGAATTTTTTTTGTTTTTTTTAAAAAATTGTTGACATAAAATTGTGTAATTTTAAAATTTCCCTGCCTAAAAAAGGCGTAATAAGGACAAATTTAAGAGGAGGAATTAAAATGACAAAAATCAAATCCGTGAGGCTTAAATTTTCAA
>JAMOUY010000141.1 GCA_027067895.1 Acidobacteriota bacterium | reverse complement strand
CTTTTCAGCAATTCTTTTGGCAGGAGCGTATTTATCGGACATTAAGAAAAAGGTTGTCCCCGGAAGCATAACAAAGACAACGTTTTTGGAAACCATTGCGTCAATGCCTTTGTCGGTTATGTACACAAGGTGGTCTGCGCTTTTCGCACCCAATTCAGCGGCAAGTTCAGCCCCGCCAAGGGGTGTCAATTCATCTGCGTGCATTCTTATTTTAAAGCCCAATTCCTTTGCCTTTGACAAAATCTTCCTTGATTCTTCAATATCAAAAACACCCTTTTCGCAGAAAATATCGCAGTATTCGGCAATACCCTGCTCTTTTACAGCGGGAAGCATTTCGTTTATTAAAATGTCAATGTATTTTTCCTTATTATCTCTGTATTCAGGCGGAACCTCGTGCGCCCCGAGAAAGGTTGCCTTTACGTCAACGGGAAAAGTTTTTCTCAGCCTGTCAATTACCCTCAACTGTTTCAATTCGGTTTCTGTGTCAAGCCCGTACCCGCTTTTTATCTCAAAGGTTGCAACCCCGTGCTCAATCATTTTCATTAGATTCCTTCTTGCAATTGCGTAAAGTTCCTCTTCCGCAGCCATTCTCGTTTCTTTTACAGTGCTGTTTATTCCCCCGCCTTCTTTTGCGATTTCCATATAGGTTTTGCCCTGAATTCTCATATTGAATTCGTTTTCCCTTGTGCCTGCAAAAACAAGGTGGGTGTGGGGGTCAACAAATGCAGGCATTACAACCTGATTTCTTGCGTTTATAACCCCTGCAACCTCAATATCCGGCGAAGGATTGTCAATTATTTCCTCAATTATTCCGTTATTTACAAGAAGGGAAACGTTTTCGTAAACATTAAGCCTTTTAAAATCGGAAAGTATTGAAAAATTTTCACTTACAGGGGAAATCAACTGGCGAATGTTTTTAATCAAAGTCTTCATTTTTTTCTTCCTCTTCAATCCCCTCTAAAAACCTGTGCGTATATTCAAGCACTCTCTTCAATTCGGAAACAAGGCGGAATTTCTCTCTTCTCAACTCTTCTATTTCGCCTTTTAAACTCTCTATTTTTTTGTATGCGTTGTTCATAATCTGCTCTGCCTGCAATTCGCTTTCCTTGACAATCATTTCTGCTTCTTTCAAAGCGTTGTTTCTAATATCTTCTTTCGTTTGTTGAGCCATAAGCAGGGTATCCCTGAGAATTTCTTCCTTCTTTTTCAAATCCTGATAATCTTTTTCAAGAATCTGCAACTTTTTCTTCAACTGGACATTTTCGTTAATCAATTCCTCAAAATCTTCGGCAATCATTGAAAGAAAACTTTTCACCTCGTCGGGACTGTACCCTCTCATTTTTTTGGCAAACTCGCGGTTTGTTATGTCCATCGGAGTAAATTTCATAAAAACCTCACATTATTTGCATATTTATTAGTAACATTCTTAAAAAAACCTTTATAAAATAGAGAAAAAACACCAAAAAAAGCGGGCTTAAATCAACCATTCCCACCCTGACAAACGGAAACCATCTGCGTATTTTTGCAAGTACCGGGTCAACAAGGGAAGATATAATCCTGACAATGGGATTGTACGGGTCTGCGTTAACCCAAGTAAGCAAAGCCCTGATTATTACAATCCAAACATAAAGGTCAATTACCATAAAAAGCAATGAAAAAAATGCAACCAAAAAAGCGTTAACCACTACCATAATCCCTTTCTCCGAAAATTCCTGTCCCTATTCTAACATAAGTCGCGCCCTCTTCAATTGCAACCTCAAAATCGTGGGTCATGCCCATGGACAATTCGGCAAGCCTTCCGTTAAAGATTTTTTCGTTCAATTTATCCCTTAATTTTCTTAGTTTGACAAAATAAGGCCTTACCTTTTCAATGTCTTCAAAATACGGGGGGACAGTCATTAAGCCTATTATTTTCAAACGGTTAAGATTAGCGCAAAATTTCGCAAGGTCTTCCAATTCATTAGGCGAAATCCCGTGTTTGGTTTCTTCGTTAGAAAGTTTTACCTGAATAAAGCCTTTTATAGTTTTGTTTTTTTCTTTAAGTTTTTTTTCAATTTTTTCGGCAAGTTCAAAATTGTCTATTGAATGGATAAAATCAAAAATTTCAACCGCATGCTTTACTTTGTTTTTCTGCAAATGGCCAATGAGATGCCATTCAATGGCGTAATCCTTCAACGCCTCTTTTTTTTGCAAAGCCTCCTGCACCCTGTTTTCGCCGAAAATTCTCAATCCGCAGTTGAAAGCCTCAACAATTTTTTCAACCGGATGGGTTTTTGAAACAGCGACTATTTTTATTTCGGAAAAATCCCTTCCCGATTTTCGGCAGGCTTTTTTAACCTTCTCGTAAACAAAAGTTAAATTTTCTTCTATCATTGCTCCTCTGAATCGGGCAGAATAACAAGAATTCTCTGACAATGCTCGCAGAAGTAAAGGGTATCCGGGTGCTTGCGCATTTCGTTTATCTTTTGGGGACGAATTTTCATGTGGCATGCCGAGCATGTTTCCTTTTCAACGGTCGCAACGCCTATTCCGTTTCTTCTTTTTGCAATCTCGTAAAACCTTTTCAAGTATTTTACAGGAATCTCTTCTTCAAGGCTTTTCTTAACTTCAAGCAATTCGTTTCTTCTCTTAATTTGTTCC
>JAMOUY010000140.1 GCA_027067895.1 Acidobacteriota bacterium | reverse complement strand
AAAGAAACTTTTCCAATCAATTGAAAACAGGTAAAGAATAAAAACAAAAATTACCGTTAATTCAACGTATCCCATAAATCACCTCAAAAATATTTAAGCGTTTTCTTCCTGCTGTTTCTTATACTCTTCAATAATCTTCTGCTGAATATTCGCCGGCACTTCTTCATAACTGGCAAATTCCATGTGGAAACTTCCCCTTCCGCCGGTTATTGACCTCAATGTTGACTCGTAGGTAAGCATTTCAGCCATAGGAACAAGTGCTTTTATTATCTGGTTTTCTCCTGCCGCTTCCATTCCCTGAATCCTTCCCCTTCTGGAATTCAAATCACCCATAATGTCTCCCATAAACTCTTCGGGGGCGTAAATTTCAACCTGCATAATAGGTTCAAGCAATGTGGGCTTTGCCTGCTCCATGCCCTTTTTAAAAGCCATAGAGCCCGCAATTTTAAAAGCCATTTCGGAAGAATCAACTTCATGGTACGAACCGTCGTAAAGGGTTACTTTAAAATCAACAACGGGATAGCCTGCGAGAAATCCCTTCATTCTTGCTTCCTGAATACCCTTTTCCACCGCAGGGATATAGGTTTTGGGGATTGCTCCGCCGAAAATTTTGTCTTCAAACTGGAAATCTTCGCCTCTGGGAAGAGGTTCCATAATGATTTTACAGTGGCCATACTGTCCCTTGCCGCCTGTCTGTTTTTTGTATTTGGCTTCAACGTCAACTTTCTTTTTAATGGTTTCTCTGTAAGGAACCTTAGGCGGAAGAAGAATTGCGTCAACCTTGAATCTGTCTTTCATTTTGGCAAGAGCAACCTCAACGTGCAACTGCCCCGAACCGGAAATCAACAATTGATGGGTTTGCGGGTCTCTTTCCAACTTCAAAAGCGGGTCTTCTTCGTTAATCTTTTTAAGCGCCGCGGAAATCTTTTCCTCATCGCCCTTTGACTTAGGCTCAATTGCAAAAGATATTGCAGGCTCGGGGAATTTAATAGGCGGATAAACAACGGGGAAATCCTTTTCCGCCAAAGTGTCGGATATAAAGGTTTCCTTCAACTTTGCAACACCGCCGATGTCTCCCGCATAGAGTTTTTCAACCTTTTCATGGTCTTTGCCCTGCAACAGGAATATTGAACCAATCTTTTCGTCAACGTCTTTCACGGTGTTTCTCAAAACCGTGTCTGCATTCAAAACGCCGGACATTACCCTGAAAATGTTAATTCTTCCGGCATGCTGGTCTGAAATCACCTTGAAAACGAAAATACTTGTTTTTTCTTCCGGATTCATTTTTACCTTTATCTCTTCGCCGTTTAAAGTCGCTTCGTTTTCCTGATTCAACGGCGAATCAAGAACGTCAACTATAAAATCCATTATCTGGTGAACATTTATGTTTTTCCCTGCGGAAGCCGGGAAAATGGGGAAAAGCACCCTGTTTCTGATTGCTTTTCTCAAACCTTTTTTCATATCTTCATCGGACAATTCGCCCTCTTCAAAAAACTTTTCCATCAACTCTTCGTCGCTTTCGGCAATTGTTTCCATCAGTTTTTCCCTTGCTTCCTGAACGGCGTCCTGCAAATCCGCGGGAATATCGGTTTTTTCAAATTTTCCGCTTTCGTCCGTCTGGTAAACATAGGCAACATTGCCAAGAATATCAACCATTCCCTTAAAATCGGACTCTTTTCCTATTGGAATGGCAACCGGAACCGCTTCCGTGCCGAACTTTTTCTGAATCCCTTCAACAACCTTGTTGAAATCGGAATTGTCCCTGTCAAGTTTGTTAACAATGAAAAACCCGGGTTTATTGAGCTCTTTTGCAATTTTCCAAGCCTTTTCGGTTTGAACCTCAACTCCCGAAACACCGCAAACAAGGTATCCGACATAATCGGTAATTCTCAAAGCACCTCTCGCTTCGGGGAAAAAGTTTCCGTATCCCGGGGTATCAAGTATGTTAACCTTAACCTTATTTCTTTCAAAAAAGGCAAGAGCAGTTGTCAATGAAATTTTTCTTTTAATTTCTTCCGGGTCATAATCGGTAATAGCATTGCCGTCGTCAACCTTGGTTAAACGGTTTGTAACTCCGGCATTAAACAACATAGCACTTGTTAACGAGGTCTTTCCAGTATCTCCGTGACCTACAAGAGTAACCAACCTGATATTATTGGTTTCGTAAACTTTCATAACTCCTCCACCCTTACAACAATATTGATACTAAAATATTATCACAACAATTTTACATTAGCAAACCCGCAAAAGTTGATTTTTAAACAATTTGTTCTATAATGGGTATATGAAAAAAAAAGATTTTAAAATAGAGCTAATTGCTAAAAAACAAAACATGGAAAAGGAAATAAAAAAAGATTTTAACCTAAACGAGAATTTTTTTAATTCTTTAAAGAAAAATTTTCTTCAAGATAAATTCACAAGCATTTCCTGTAAAATTGTGCAAAACAGTACAAGACAGCACATAGAAAAAGTTGTTATGTTTTTTGAACTCGTTCTTGATACCCTTGAATTTATTGACACAAACACAAAAACGGATATTATGCTTTTAATAAGCGAGGCTTTGTCCAACGCGGTATACCACGGAAATTTAAAAATGCCGAAAGAATTCAGGAAAGAAAAATCCATACTTGAATTTGAAAAACACATAGCCAAGACAAACCCTCAACTTTTTGATAAAATAGTGAAGATAGAAAGCCGTATATCACCTGAGGAATTTTACTTTAAAATCTCTGACAGCGGAGACGGGTTTGATTATACAAAGGCGTTGGAAATTGAATCCCCTCCACACCCAATGGAAGAATACGGCAGAGGGATTTTTATTATTAAAAACAGCGCGGATGAAGTCTCATTTGAAGACAGAGGGAAAACATTAACGATTACCAAACATATCGGAGGGTAAAATGATTTATATGGAAAAATCGCAAGACGGAAACACAATCACAATATCGCTAAAAGGGAAAATTACCTTTGAAAATACCGGCGAAATCAGAGAAAAAATGAAAGAAATTCTTCGCGAGGAAAATTTAAGCCATTTAATATTCAATATGGAAGAAGTCCCCTTTATTGATTCAAGCGGTTTGGGATTACTTGTTTCAATAAAAAACACCCTTATAAGAAAAGACGGCACCTTTACCCTTCTAAACCTTTCCGATACTGTTAAAAAAATAATGAAACAAACGGGACTTGACAGATATTTTGGGATTAACTAATGGAAAAAATAAAGGTTTTAGTTGTTGACGACGAACAAAGAATTCTGGAAATTCTTCAACTTTATTTAAGAAATCAGGATTTTGAAGTGTATACCGCGTCATGCGGGCAGGAAGCGCTTGACATACTTGAAGAACACGAAGTTGACGTTATTGTTTCAGACCTCATGATGCCAAATATTGACGGTACTCAACTGTGTCGCATAGTTAAAAGCGAAGAAAAATACAACAATCCTTACTTCATAATGCTTACCGCAAAAACAAATATAGACAGCAAAATTGAGGGATTAAAGATAGGCGCCGACGATTATATAACAAAGCCATTTAACGTAAAAGAAGTTATTGCAAGAGTTTCCGCAGGCGCAAGAATAAAAAAATTGCAGAAAACTATACTTGAAAAAAACAGGGAACTTGAAAGATACAAATCAAAAATGGAAAAAGAAATTGCCATGGCATCAAGGTTTCAAAAATCCCTAATCCCGAGAAAGGGTAAAATTACGGAAAATATTTGCATTGATTACCTCTATATTCCGGCTATCCAAATAGGGGGTGATATTTTTGATATAAGACAGCAGCCAAACGGAAATATCGCTTTTTTTGTTGCGGACGTAACCGGACACGGCATTGTGGCTGCTCTCATTGCCGCAATTTTAAAACTATCCTTTGTACAAGCCTCAACAATGTTTGCAACTCCATATGAAATAGCCCAAAAGGTGAATAAAGATTTGCTTGAAACAACAACCGACGAGCAGTTTGTGTCAATTTTCATCGGCGTAATAGACTTGAAAAATATGGAATTAAGATACATTAGAGCGGGACACCCCGAACAGTTTTTGAAAACAGACGGAAAAATTGTTGATTTGTGGGGAGACGGGTTTTTAATAGGAATTACCGACAATCTTTTAATAACTGAACAAAAGGTACCGTTCCGTCCGGACAATATCCTCTATCTGTACACAGACGGCATTACAGAAGCGCAAAATGAAGAAGGAGAACTTTTCGGAGCAGAGCGCCTTAAAAAACTTTTAACACAAAAAGACGATTTAACCGCAGTTTTAAGAGAAATTAAAACATTTACCACAAAATTTGACGACGATATAACTTTGATAAAAATCAGGCTTAAATCCCAATAGCAAAATTATTCGTCAATAAGTTTCAGTATTCCGATATAATTCAAATTTCTGTATTTTTGTGCATAGTCAAGGCCGTATCCCACAACAAAGGCGTCGGGGATATCAAATCCGTTGTAATCAACCTCAACGTCAACAAGCCTTCTTGAAACCTTGTTCAAAAGGGTGCAAACCTTCAATGTTTTAGGATTTCTTGCTTTTAAAACCTTGATTACTTCCCTTAAAGTCAGACCCGTGTCAATAATATCCTCAACAATAATCACGTTTTTGCCGTTTATATCGCTGTCAAGGTCTTTCAAAAACCTTACTTCGCCGGAAGATTCAATATCGTTTCCGTAACTTGTAACGCTCATAAAATCAAGCATACACGGAAGTTTTATCTTTCTAGCAAGGTCTGAAAGAAAAATAACCGAACCTTTCAATAGCCCCACAAGCAAAACTTCCTCTCCTTCAAAATCCCTGTTAATCTCTTCGCCTAATTCAGCCACCCTTTTCAAGAGTTTGTCTTCGGGAATAAGAATACTTTCAATAATTTCTTTTTTCGCCATAAATACTCCGAATTTTTATTTCTTCACTTTTATTATGGACAATAGATTTTTTTTTTCAAGAGAAGAATTACTTTATTATCTCAAATTCAATAGTTATGCTTCCGTCTATCTCGCTTCTGATATAAATATTCCTTCTGCCAGCCATATGATACGCCAATTCAGCAAGGTTGTCTCCCGCATCAAGGGATTGGGCGTAAAGAAATGAAAGCCTTGAAGAAATGGATTTTTCAAAACTGACAACAGGCGACGGGCTTCTCGTTACGTCAAAAACCTGAGAAGAAATAGAAAACCTGTCAACTTTTAGGGTTTTTTTCATTTTTGAATTAAATGAAGACAAAATCGTGTTTAAAGCAAGTGCCGCACCTACACCGGACAAATTCTCGTCCGTGTTCATATGGTAAAAATCATAAATCCCGGTATTTATTCCGCCGCCGAAAAGAACGGAGAGAATTTTATTTTGACTCATGGGCGGGTCGGAAGCGAATTTTAAATTTATCTTTTCCGAACTTCCCTTTAAAATACACCTGATTTTGTAATTGCTTATATCCGCAGAAGCCACAATATCAACATACGGATTGTTTTCAAGAGGATTGTTAAACACAAGTTTTCCCTTTTCAACAAAAAACCTGTTGTCGCCGATGTTAAGATAACTGTCTCTGCTGATATACTGAATTCCCTGCAAAACGGGAGAAGAAGCGGTGCCTATCATTTTCAGATTTGATTTTCCAAACAAAAGATTAACGTCGTTATCGGAATAACTTATCCCTTCAAGACTTGTTTTCAAATTCAAGTCAACAAGGTCAAGAAAACTTTCCTCGCCTTCACCCGAAAGCATCTGCTCCACCTTTAAAATACCGTTTTTAAGTTGAATATAACCGGAAGCGTCATACCTTTCCCCGCTTTGGTCCGATTTAAGAAAAAGAATTCCGTATGCATCCGCATAAAATCCCGGAATATCAACAGGCACATTGTTTATCTTTGCCTGCAAATCAATATCGGTTCCTACAACGGTGCCTTTAACTTCAATGTTTCCGTCTTTTATATTTCCTTTAAACGTTTTTATTTCAACAACATCGTAATCAAGATTCGCTTTTAAAAAAGCGTCCTTTACCAAATATCCCGCATCCTTCAAGTCAATGTTCCCGTTGTATTGCAAATTTCCGCTGTAAAACGGCGAATAAATTACTCCGTAAAGTTTAAAATCTCCCGCAAGATTACCGGTAACATAAACACCTTCAATATCTTGCTTTTTCAAAACCTCGTTCACAAAAAGAGCGTCTCCGTTTACCTTAACGTCGGAAGAAATTTCGTCCTTTTCAAACCCTACTTTCAGGTTTTTAAGCCTGACGTCCAAAAAGGGATTTTTTTGAACAAGATTTATACCGTCGCAAAAAATATTCATTCCTTTCATGGAAAAAGCAATTTTTTCCGATTTAAAATTTATCAATCCGTCTCTTTCAATTTGAAATTTATCAATAAAGCCGTTTCCCTCAAAGGTATCCGGATTATCCGCCATTCCCTTTAATGCAAAAACTCCCGACAAAACAATATCATTGACATCGTCCGAATACTTGAAATTTTTTGCCTTGAAATCAAAATTAAGTGTTTCTCCGTTTTTCACAACTCCCTTGCCGGACAATCCGGTTAGAAGGGAAAAATCTATGTTAACATCGTTGTTTTTCATAGAAACGGAAAGATTTCCCCCGCCTAACGAAATACCTGAAAAAACAACATCTTCAATTTTAAATCCGGATTCAATTCTTAAATCAGTCAAAGTGCCGAAGATTTTTACGCTTCCGGTTGAGCCTTCCGCATACAAATCTTCAAGAGGGATATAGTTTAATTCAACATCCTTGCCTTTAAAATCAAGATTTATCTTATCGGTATTAAAATCAAGTTTTCCTCCGCCTTTTAAAAAACCGCCGCCAGACTCAATCAAGGTTTTGTCCAAAACCAAAGTTTTATTTGAATAAACAAAATCCGTGTTTACCGAAGAAAAGAAAAGACCATAAATATTCGTGTGCATAAGATTAACCGTGCCTTTAACATTCGGATTGTCGTATTTTCCGGAAATCTCAACATTTCCGCTAACCGCGCCGAAGATTTCAACCTGTTTCAGCGTTTCTTTGTCAAGAAAAAACAAGGTTTTTTGAAAAGGGAAAGAGGACAGTTTGCCCTTTAAATTAAGGTTTTCCTTAAAATAACTTCCTTTCAGCCTTGCGGTGCCTTCGCCGTGTTTAAGCAAAATAGACTTAAAATCAATTTTATCTTTGGAATAAACCGTAAGGTTTAAATCCGTTTGAGGAAAATCCATGCCCTGAAAGTTAAGTTTTTTTACGGTAAGCAGACCTGAAAAAATCCTGCCGTTTTTGAAGAAATCCCCGTGCGCAAACACCCTTGCCTGCTTCATATTCAGGTCAACCCAGCCGGTATTGTCTCTAATATCGGTTTTTAAAATAGGCAGGTTTAATTTTACGTTTGAAAGTTTTGGGACTTTGCCCGATACAACCTTAACCCCGCAGACACCGTCCCCGCAGTCAACTCCGTAAAATCTTGCGTTGTAATACCAATCCTTATCCTTAACAATATCCGCGTTTACGTGAAAATTTTTAAAATATTTGCCTTTAATTGAAGAGGTTATTGAAATTTCAAGTTTTTTTTTAAAACTCAAAGACGCGTCAACATTTATAACATGCTGTTTAAACTCCCCTTTTAAAGAGGTTATTTTTACCTTTTTGTTTTTTATATCAACCGAAAGAAGACCGGACGCTTCCCTTTCTCCGTCAAAAATCTTTATCTTTCCCTTTAAAAGAGACAAATCCCCGTTTAGGGAAAAATCCGCTTTTATGCCTTTTAACTCCTCAATCCCGGTTAACTCAAATAAATCGGCAAGACCCTCAACGCTAACACTGTTTCCCTTTGAGGCAAATCTTCCCTTGGATTTCAGTCTCAAACCGCCTGTGCCAATGGACAATTCCTTGATAATAAGAGCATTTTCTCCAAATTCAAAATAACATGCCACATTTAAAAGATAGGGGCGGTCGTTGTAAACAACACTTCCGTTGTCAAAGGCTATCACTCCCGAATATGTGCCGTCTTTGTCGTTAAAGCCCGCCTGAATTAAAAAATCTTTGCTGACAAAGGAAGCAACGTTTCCGTTTCTATCGTCAAACCTTACGGTAACGTCTTCAAGCCTGAAATCCCTTACAATTACGCTGTCAAACCCGTTATCGGACATGTTTTTCGGATTTTTGGAAAACCCTTTTATCTCATAACTTCTGTCAATATTAACCTCAACTCCCAAAACTCTTGCCTTTTCAATGTCAAGTTTGGCAAAGAAAAGTTTCAAACTGCTAATGTCAAGGTATAGTTTTTTGATTTTTAAAACATTGCCGAGAGAAATACCTTCCGCTTCAAGTTTTCCCTTAAAGAGAGAAACGTAAAACCTTGAAAAATTCAATTCAAGCCCGGTTGAATAAAGCACATTTTCCTTGATTTTTGACGCAAGAAATTTGTCAAAAAGGTTTGTGTTTACAAAAATCAAAAGGGAAACAATTAAAACCGCAAATGTAATTCCGATAAATTTAAAAATTTTTCCAATCATTTTTACTCAATTTCAAGCAATATGGTGTTTGCCTCCACAGGCGAGTTTTCCTTTACGTTAATCTTTTTAACAACCCCGCTTTTGGGGGCTTCCAATTCGTTTTCCATTTTCATGGCTTCAAGCACAATAACCGCCTGTCCCGCTTCAACCTCGTCCCCCTCCTTAACAAGGATTTTTTTAACATTCCCCGGCATTGAGGTTATAATTGCGCCTTCGTCTTTTTCAAGCGTGCCCGATTTAAGCAACTCCCTTTTCAGCGGGTCAAAGGTTTCCACTTTAAAAGGCTTTCCGTTAACGTAAACCGAATTGCCTGCAAAAATAACGTGATAACTCTTTCCGTTAACAATCAAACTTCCGTCGTTTGAGGAAATGGGAATGTAATCCGCCTCAAACTTCTTTCCTTCAAACTCTATCTCAAACTTATTTTCCTTTTTCTCAATTAAAGCATTAAACTCTTTTTCTTTAAGTTTTACAACAACTTCCATGTTTCCCCCTAAAAAGTCCAGCAGTTTTTTGCGTAATCCTTCCACCTTGACGAGGAAGTTTTTGGTTTTGAAACCGTTTTATTGTCCTCCGTGTAATACCTGATTAAAGCGGCAATAACCGCAATGTCCTCTCCGTCAAATTCCTTTGCTATAAGCGTATCTATATTTCCGTCTATAAAAGTGGTGTCATACTTGCCGTTTACAAAATCAGGATGGTTAAGCACCTTTTTATGAAACTCAACATTTGTCTTTATCCCGGCAACAATGTATTCGTCCAAAGCCCTAAGCATTCTCTTAATTGCCGAAGGCCTGTCCTTTGCAAAAACGGAAAGTTTTGAAATCATCGGGTCATAGTATAGGGAAACTTCCGCGCCTTCAAAAACACCGGAATCGTCTCTCACTCCGGGACCGGAAGGGGTTAAAAGTTTTTCAATTTTTCCGGGGGAAGGCATAAAGTTTTTTTCCGGGTCTTCGGCATAAATTCTGCACTCTATGGCGTGCCCGCGCAGTTTAACGTCATCCTGCTTAATATCAAGTTTTTCTCCCGCGGCAACCCTTACCTGATACTCAACAAGGTCAAGGCCTGTAATCCATTCGGTAACAGGGTGTTCAACCTGCAACCTTGTGTTCATTTCAAGAAAGTAAAAGTTTTTATGCTTGTCAACCAAAAACTCAACCGTGCCTGCGTTAAAGTATCCGACAGCCTTTGCCGCCTTCACCGCGGTTTCTCCCATTTCTTTCCTCATTTCTTCCGAAATAAAGGAAGACGGCGCTTCCTCAATAACCTTCTGGTGCCTTCTTTGAACCGAACACTCCCTTTCCCCAAGATAGATTACGTTTCCGTATCTGTCTCCCAAAATTTGAATTTCAATATGCCTCGGTTCTTCAAGGAATTTTTCTATATAAACCCTGTCGTCTCCGAATGAAGATTTTGCCTCGCTTTTTGCCTGCCTGAAAAACTTTGCAAAATCCTCTTCCCTTTCAACCTTTCTCATTCCCTTTCCGCCTCCGCCTGCGGAAGCCTTAATCATTACGGGAAATCCGACTTTCTTCGCAAACGCAAAAGCCTCTTCCTCTTCCAAACCTTCTTTTTCAAGGCCGGGAATTATGGGCACGCCCGCTTTTTCCATAATTCTCCTTGCGGTAACCTTGTCTCCCATAGAATTTATTGCCTCAGGCGGGGGGCCGATGAAAACAATTCCGTTTTCCTCGCAAAGTTTTGCAAATTTTTCGTTTTCGGACAAAAAACCGTATCCCGGATGAATTGCCTCTGCGCCCGACTTTTTTGCAATATCAATTATCTTTTCCATAACAAGATAACTTTCCACAGATGTTTTCCCGCCAAGTGGATAAGCCTCGTCAGCCATATTTACGTGAAGGGATTTTCTGTCAATGTCTGAATAAACGGCAACAGATTTTATTCCCATCTCTTTCAAAGTGCGGATTACCCTTACAG
>JAMOUY010000139.1 GCA_027067895.1 Acidobacteriota bacterium | reverse complement strand
CCCTATAACGATTTTTCCAATTGGCGAATTTATTTTTTTGTAAAAAATTTTATCCTTTTTCATTCTTGCCGAAGTAAATTTCAAAAGGCTTTGCTTTTTCCAAAACAGGTTTTTCCAAAATTGACGAATTGTAATTGTATTTGTATGTTTTTATGTAAACCTTTCCGTATTTCCATACGAAAAATCCTGCAACAGCCAAAAGTATCAAAAAAATAATTAACGCAACGGAGCAACCTAAACAGCATCCCTTTCCCCCGCTTTTCTTTTCCTGATTAGGTGCTTGATATGTTTGAGTGTTTGGGACTGGCGGGGGAGATGAAGGGGGCATAGGCGGAATTGCCGCAAAGATGTCGGGAAATACCGTGTTTAAAGGCTGCCATTGTGGAAGCCCCTCATACCAGCACATTGTGTTTGCATTAAGCCGTCCCTCTTTTACAAAATTTAAAATCTGGCTTTTTGTGTAAGGCCCGTATTGAGCTCCGTCAATAATTACGAATATTTTTTCCATTTTCCTTCTCCCTGTGTTTTTTTGTTATTTTATCATATTGAAGTATAATTTTACGGTAAATAAATTAAGCGGAGGCAGTATGAAATTTAAAATAACGGCGTTTTGTTTGGCATTGGTGATTTTTTTCCTTCCGGTTAAATCGCAGAGTTTGAAGGAAAGAGTTAAATCCCTTAACAATCCGCAGGTTAAGGCAAAGGTTGAGAAAGGGAATGTTAGAGTAGGGAATCTGGTTGTTAGCGGAAATTCTTTGTATTCGGCGGAAGCAAACGGGGAAAAGTGCGGTTTTGTAATTCCCGACGGGGGAAAGTTTGTTTTAACGATAAAAAACAAATACTGCATTCCCGTATGTGAAAGAAACGCTAAAAGGTGGCGTATTGAAAACAATATTTTGAGAGAAGAACTTGTTTTAAATAAAGATTTTGAAAAGGCATACATTCTGGCAACTTCCGATTTGTCAAAAAAAGAAATCTCTTCCGAAAGTATTGATTTTCCCAAAAAGTTGAAAAAATTTATAAACGAAAATCCCTACATTGACCCGGGAATGGATATTGAAGGGGCAAAACTTCAAGGAAACGACATGACTGTCGCCGTGTTTGAAACCAAATTCGGATATTTTTACTATGTTTTTGACCCCGACAACGAGGAAAAAGAGCAGTTGTTTTATTTGAGAAAAAGCAAATACGTCAATGTTTATGAAATGTTTGAGGTGGCATATCAGCCTGTTGACAGGGAAGTTTATGAGTTGACAACTGCGGATTTTTCGGTTGACCACATTGATTTAAACGTTGTTAACCCGGAAAAGGATTTGGTAAACATAGACGCAAAACTTACAATAACGGCAAAAACCGATTTGGACGGTTTGTCATTTTTGCTTTTAAACTCTTATTACACTTTCAGGACGAATACAAGAGAGATTTCCGGTTCAAGGTTTTTAAAAATCAAATCGCTGAAAATTGACGGCAAGGAAGCGGATTATGTTCATCAGACCCAGCAACTTATAGTAAAACTTCCGCAAAGTCTGAAAAAAGGCGACAAAATAATTCTTGAAACAAAACTTTCAGGCGATATTCTTGAACGTTTGTTCGGAGACAATTTCTGGCAACTTGACACTTTTGCATGGTATCCCAAGGCAAAGTTGAAAGAGGAAAGCGCAACAATCCATATAAAGGCGACCGTGCCGGACAATTTTTCGGTTTTTGCATCGGGAGACACAAAGTCTTTTGAAAAGAAGGACGGATACAAAACAATTGAAACAGAGTTGAATTTTCCCATTCAAAGGCCTTTGATTAGTGCGGGAAAATACTTTATCCACAAAAAGAAGGCATTGGGTAGAACATGCATTGTTGCAACCCACGGCACAAAGAAGGATAAAAACTCAAAAAGGCTTCTCAATTACTTTTTTGCCGCAAGCGACATAATTGAAAGAGGGGTAAACAAGCCCTATCCGTTTAAAGACGAGTATATTATTGAGACAAACTTTGACAGATACTTTACGGGACCCTCAATAATCTATGTGGGGAGCGAAATATTCAACCCTAAATACGAAACAATTGACGATTTAAACCTTCTCTTTATAAACGACATAGCAAGGGCTTATTTCAGGTTTCGGGTAAACATTCCAAACGAAAACGAATTTTGGGTAAGCGAGGCTTTTTCCCAATATCTTGCCGCAATAACGTACACAAGGCTTTTTAAAAAGAGAAAAGTTGCTCAGAAAAAGTTTATAAAAATTTTGAGAAAATGGAAAAGGGGAACCGAGCTTGTGAAATCCGGGGATTCAATTTACCTTGCATCCCATCTAAGCGGAAAGAAATCAAAGGACTGGTATGACATGGTTCACCTTTACTATGACAAAGCCCCCCTTGTGCTTCACGCTTTGAGGCTTGAAATGCAGAAAAAATACGGGGCGCAAAACGGGGACAGAATGTTTTTTATGTGGATTAGTTCAATTCTTAAATCGTTCAGCGGAAAATACGTTAACACCTACGATTGCATAAGGCTTTTAAACATGATTACAAAAGACGATTGGACGCCGTTTTTTGAGAGATACATATTCGGCGACCTGACGCCTGAATTGAATATTTAACGTAAGGGGGGACTATTCCCCCTCTTTTTTTTCTTCTCTTTCCTTATCCCGCCA
>JAMOUY010000138.1 GCA_027067895.1 Acidobacteriota bacterium | reverse complement strand
CCGCAGGGATATTTTTGAGATTATTGTTTCTCTGTTTAACGGTGAAAAAAGGAAAGAATCCGTTTCCGATTTTGCCAAAAGGCCTTTCAGGTTTTTGTTATTCGGCATAGTTGCCACAATTCCGACTGCGGTTGTCGGGCTTTTTCTTAAAGACAGAATAGAAAATCTTCATTCAAATTTGCACGTTGTCGGATTTTGCTTTTTTCTTACGGCACTGTTTCTCTTTATTGCTTGGGAAATTCAAAAAAAGGGGAAATCAAAAAAACTGCTTGATTTTCCTCTTTATCTGCCGTTTTTAATTGGGATTGCCCAAGGCTTGGCTGTTTTGCCGGGAATATCAAGAAGCGGCGCAACGATTACGGCCGCTTTGGTATTCGGGGTTTGCGCCGAAGACAGTGCGGAATTTTCCTTTCTTCTCTCAATTCCCGCAATTTTAGGCGCGTTTATTCTTGAAGCAAAAGATATTGCTGGAGTGGGAATAACCTTTCCTTATGTAATCGGATTTTTTACCGCTTTGGCAGTGGGAATTTTATCCATTCGCCTTGTTGAAGTTGTTGTGAAAAAACTAAAACTTCATTACTTTTCCTTTTACCTTATCGTCCTTGCCGTGGTATCATTTTTGATTGGATAAACTTGGTAAGAGGTGAAAAAATGGAGTTTATAGATTCCCATTGCCACCTTGCAATGGACGCATTTTCGGAAGACAGGCACGAGGTTATTGAAAGGTTTTTCAAAGAAGGGGGAATTTCCCTTTTAAGCGTTTCCACAAACATTGACGAATTTTACCTTAACAAAGAGTTGTGCGAGAAATATTCGGGGATTTACACCTCATTGGGCTGGCATCCGCACGACGCAAAGGTTTTCGGCAAAAAAGAAGAAGATTTTTTAAAAGAAGTTGCATCAAAAAAACTGATAAACGCAGTCGGGGAAATAGGCCTTGATTTTTACTATGACAATTCCCCCAGGGAAGAGCAAATTCGCGCTTTTGAAATTCAGTTGAGAATAGCCAAAAAGTTTAACCTGCCGGTGATTATCCACACAAGGGACGCAGACGGAGAGACTGCTTCGGTGTTGAGAAAACACAGAGGAATAAGGGGAGTTATCCACTGCTTCACATCGGGAGAGGATTTTTTTGACACGGCGGTGAAACTTGACTTTTACATATCTTTCAGCGGGATAATAACCTTTCCCAAAGCGGAGGATTTGAGAAAACTTGTAAAAAAAGCCCCTATTGACAGGGTTTTCTTTGAAACCGATTCACCTTACCTTTCCCCGGTGCCTTTCAGAGGAAAGAGAAACGAGCCTTTAAGGGTGAAACATACAATTGAAAAAGCCGCCGAGTTGAAGGAAATGGATGCAAAAACTCTTTCTTCAATAGCCAACAATAATTTTTACAACCTATTCGGTAAAAACCCGTTTTAGGAGGAAAAATGAAAATTTTGATTATTATCAACGACGCCCCTTACGGGACGGAAAAGCCTTACAATGCGTTGAGGATGGCAATGACTTTACAAAGAGAGCACAATGTTGAGGTTAAGATTTTTCTGCTTGCAGACGCGGTTTTTTGCGGATTGCCCGGACAGAAAACCCCGGACGGGTATTACAACATAGAGAAAATGCTTAAAGCGGTTGTTCAAAAGGGCGGAGAGGTAAAGGCTTGCGGAGGCTGTATGGATGCGAGGGGAATTGCCGGCTTAAAGTTGATAGACGGAGTAAACAGAAGCAATATGAAGGAGTTTGCCGCTTGGGTTGTGGAATGCGACAAAGTGCTTGAATTTTAAATCTTTGTGTCAAAATGGCATAAAAATAATGGCACAAATGTTGCATTATTTATTAGCGGTGACCTCCTTTTAGATATAAACTTTTCCCCCTTAACCGGGGGATTTTTTTTTGATATACTTTATGCATAAAACTATTGAGAGGTGAATTATGGGAAATCCTGTTATTGTCGGAGCGGTAAGAACTCCTATCGGAAAATTTTTAGGCGGACTTTCTTCTTTCAGAGCCCCGGAATTAGGCTCTATTGCAATAAAAGAGGTTGTTAAAAGAACCGGAATAAATCCGGAAGATATTGACGAAGTGTTAATGGGAAACGTTGTTCAGGCGGGAGTGGGGCAAAATCCTGCGAGACAGTCGGCAATTTTTGCCGGATTGCCTGTTAAAATTCCGGCAATGACCATCAACAAAGTTTGCGGTTCAGGATTAAGAGCAATTATGCTTGCCGCACAAACGATAAAAGCGAAAGACAATAAACTTGTTGTTGCCGGCGGAATGGAGAGTATGTCAAATTGTCCATACCTTCTTGACAAGGCAAGAACGGGATACAGGCTTGGCAACGGCACTTTGATAGATTCCATGGTGCACGACGGTTTGTGGGATATTTACAACGATTACCATATGGGAATAACCGCAGAGTTGGTTGCTGAAAAATACGGCATAACAAGACAGCAGCAGGACGAATATGCATACAATTCCCAGAGAAAGGCTGTTGAGGCAATTGAAAGAGGAGATTTTAAGGACGAGATAGTCCCCGTTGAGGTGCCTCAAAGAAAGGGAGACCCGATTATAGTTGACACTGACGAAGGCCCCAGAAAGGACACCACTGTTGAAAAGTTAGGCAAATTAAGGCCTGCTTTCAAGAAAGACGGCACG
>JAMOUY010000137.1 GCA_027067895.1 Acidobacteriota bacterium | reverse complement strand
TCTTTTTATTAAATTTTAGCGAAACAAAGTTTTGAAAAAATCAAAACACTCTTGGCAAAATTTTTTATCGCAAAATTTCAAATAAAATCCAAAACAAAAAACCTGCTATCTTCCGTTTCTAAGCCTGAAACCGCAATTCGGACATTCATTAACACCTGTGTTTACACTCTCGTCGCATATAGGGCATTTTACAACGTGCAAAGAAGAATAAATTTCAAATATGCTTAACAGACAAATCGCAATTCCGCTTGAAACGCCGAATATCATTGCGGAATGAAACACGCTGTCCTGCAATTGCAGAGAAAAAAGAACAATAACAAATCCCATTAAAAGGGAAAGAATAAAGTAATTTCTTGTGCCAGACATAATGTTTCCCTTCATAAAACCTCCGAAAAGTTGCAAACTTTTCCCCAAAAATTGAAAGGAAGGGAAATAACCAAAGGCAAAATTTAGAGTTATCGGCTCGCCTTTTGCTTTTTCCTCCTCCTTTTGCCGTCCTTATCCCCCTTCCTTTCTTGCCCACAAAAAGACAATGCATCTTTCATACCCGATTAAACCCATCGGATTGTAAAAAATAAAATTTTTATTTTCATAAAGATAGAAAAACAACTTGGTTCATTTCGCCCTAAAATAAGGTTTTAAGAGGAAAAGTGTAAAAAAAATTTTACGTTAGACTATTGAGTACGGGTCAAAATCGGGAATAACTACAACACCGTAAAGGCGTTTTTGCGTAAAAGGGTAAACCGCTTTTGCAAACAGTTGCCTTAATTCAGACCTTGAAGAGGATTTTAAAATTATGTGATAGCGGAAGTTTTTGTTTACCTTATAGACAAAAGCCTTTTGAGGGCCCAGCATCCTTACCCTGCCCGATTTGTTTTCCACGGCAATTGTTTCTCCGATTTTTTTAGCCAAATCAAAAACCAAATCTTCGTTTTGCCCTTTTATCTCAACGGCAATCATTTTGGCAAACGGCGGATAGCCTGCTTTTTTTCTAAAAATTATCTCTTTTTCGTAAAAAGACTGATAGTCGTTTTCTTTTAAAAATTCAAAAAGATAGTGGGAAGGTTTGTAAGTCTGTATTAAAACATTTCCCTTAAACTCCCTTCCCGCTCTTCCGCCGACCTGCAAAAGAAGGGAAAAAGCCCTCTCTGCCGAGCGAAAATCGGGAAAAGCAACCAAGGAATCGGCATCGGGAATTACCGAAAGTTTGAGATAGGGGAAATGGTGTCCCTTCGCAATCATTTGAGTCCCGACAACAATGTCTATTTCCCTTCTGTTCATTTTTTCCGAAAATTTTTGAAACGCGTTTTTTGAGGACACAGTATCCCTGTCCACCCTTTCAACAACGGCTTCGGGAAACAAGGCTTTCAGTTTTTTTTCAATTCTCTGCGTACCGTATCCCATCATTTGAATAAAGTTGTCCCCGCAGACGGGACATACGTCTGGCAAATCCTTTCCGTATCCGCAGTAATGGCATTGAAGGGGATAAAACCCGGGCTGGGAATGGACGGTCAGGGAAACCGAACAGTTCGGACAGGTCTCAATAAAACCGCATTTTCTGCACATCAAAAACGGGGCAAACCCCCTTCTGTTTACAAAAACAAGCACCTGATTTTTTTCTTTCAAAACCTTTTCTATTTCTTCAAGAGTTTTATCGGCAAATACCTTTTTCTTTCCCTTTGATTTTTTAAACTCTTCCGCCATATCAACAATTTCAACATCGGGCAGTCCGCCTTCCCCCACCCTTTCGGGAAGGATAAAGAGTTTGTATTTTCCAGTTTTTGCATTATAAAAACTCTCAACGGAAGGCGTTGCAGAGCCTAAAATTACCGGAATTTCTTCGGTTTTCCCCCTGAAAAGTGCGCAGTGCACCCCGTTGTATTTTGGAAATCTCTCCTGCTTGTATGAAAAATCGTGCTCTTCGTCAACTATAATCAAGCCCAAATTTTTCAGAGGGACAAAAACCGCAGACCTTGTGCCCACAACTATTTTAACTTTGTCGTTTAAAATTCTAAGCCACTCCGAAATCCTTTCCCCCCTGCTTAAACCCGAATGAAAAATGGCAATGTCTTTCCCGAAACGGATTTTAAGCCTTGAAATAACCGAAGGGGTAAGCCCGATTTCAGGCACAAGGTATAAAACGCTTTTTCCCTCGTCCATTACTTTTTCCGCACACCGCAGATAAACCTCGGTTTTCCCCGAACCCGTTATGCCGAAAAGGTAATGAATGTCCGAATTTGAGGGGGAAAAGTTGTCAACAAAGTTTTTCTGATATTCGGTTAACTTTATGCTTTCCTTTAAAGCGGGATTTTCCTTTACAACCGAAGGATAATCGTAAAACACTTTGACAAAGCCTTTTTTTTCAAGACCATCAAAAGAAGAGTGGGAAACACCTAAAATATCCACCAATTCGCTTACAAGAAAAAAGTTTATCCCCCTGTTTTTCAAAAGGTAATTGGCAATTTTGTATTGAGCGGGGCTTTTCTTCTTTAAAAACTCCAACTCTTCCACGGAAGGAATTTTTAACAAACTCACCGCTTTTCTTTTCAAATTGTCCGCCCTTTTAAACGGGTCTGCAATCTCTTTTTTCACAATGCCCAATTTTTCAAGGTTTTTCAAAGAGGAAATCAACTCGTCCCCGGTTTTTAAAACCTTTTTCATT
>JAMOUY010000136.1 GCA_027067895.1 Acidobacteriota bacterium | reverse complement strand
GTTAACGGCAACAATAACAGGCTTTCCGCTTCGCCTTAAAACATCGGCAACCTCTTCGTCCATAGCGGTTAACCCTGCGTGTCCGTCAACAATCATAACAATTACGTCAGCCTCTTCTATCCCCTTCAAAGTCTGGGTTTTCATCTGGGAAAGAATATAATCGTCTGTTGTAGGCTCCAGCCCGCCGGTATCCACAAGATTTGCTATTTTGCCGTCCGGAAGGGTAATTTTATGATAAATTCTATCCCTTGTCACTCCCGGCATATCGTTTACTATGGCTTTTCTTCTCCTTGCAAGCCTGTTGAAAAGGGTTGATTTTCCGACGTTAGGCCTGCCCACTATTGCAACTATATTCTTCTTTTTAGCCATAAATTACTTGCACCTTAACTTGCCGATTGATTCTCCGCCTAAAATGTGAAAATGAAGGTGAAAAACCTCCTGTCCCCCGTCTTTCCCGCAATTGGTTATAACCCTGTAACCGGACTTGTCAATCCCCTCTTTTACCGCAATCTCCTTTATAGCCTTGAAAATCTCTGTTAAATCACCGTAATGCTTTTCGTCCAGCTCCTGCACCGAAGCAACGTGTGCTTTGGGGATAACAAGAATGTGAACAGGCGCAACTGGATTTATATCCCTGAAAGCCACCACCCTTTCGTTTTCAAAAACAATGTCGGAAGGAATTTCTTTATTTGCAATTTTACAGAAAATACAATCCATAACAACCTCCTTAAAAGTCATCTGATAATTTTAGTATATAAATTCTTTTTTGAAAAAACAATTTGATAAAATTGTAATGATGAAGAAAATAGCGGTATTCGGCTCAAAGGAAAGCCTTGAAGGGTTAAAAAAAATAGAAATTACCGAGGAAAACATCAGCATAATTCCTGTTGAAGCCATAAAGTTTGAAGAAGCGGACTTTTCTATAACCGATTTTTCCGATTATGACTGGATTTTTTTCGGAAGCAAAAGGGGAGTAAAGTTTTTCTTGAAAAAAACGGAAAAAACAGATTTGAAGAAATTCAAAATAGCCTGCGTCGGGGAAAAAACTGCCGAATTTCTTGAAAAATCAGGCTTGAAAGCGGATTTCGTCCCCTCAAACAACTCCTCCGAGCATTTTTTCAACGAGTTTACGGAAAAATATAAAAACGCAAAGGGAATACTGTTTCCCACATCCGACATTTCGGAAAATACTCTCAAAGAAAGGTTTGAAAAAAGGGGAATAAAGTTTAGAAAAATAACGGTTTACAAAACGGTATGCGCCGACATTCAATTAAATGAAAACATTGACGCCTTTATTTTTTTAAGCCCGTCATCTTTCAAATGCTTTTTAGAACAAAACCCGAATACGGAATTTAAAGGAAAAACGGTGTGCGCAATAGGAAAAATAACCGCGGAAGAAATTGAAAAACACGGAATTAAGTGCATTTATCCGAAAACTTTCGGTTTAAGAGAGGCTTTAAAACTGACAATTTCAAAATCAGGAGGATAGTATGAAATTTCCCGAATTTAGAGCAAGAAGATTAAGAAAAAACTCCCTTATCAGGGATATGGTTAGAGAAACAAAATTAAGCGTTGACGATTTCATTTACCCGCTTTTCATAATTGAAGGGGAAAACATAAAAAACAAAATCCCCTCAATGGAAGGCATTTATCAATACTCCCTTGACAGGATTGAAGAGGAAATAAACGAAATTGTTGAATTGGGAATAAAATCCGTAATACTCTTCGGAATTCCCGAGCATAAAGACGAATTCGGAAGCGAAGCATACTCCGAACACGGCATAATACAGAAAGCAATCAGAAAAATCAAAGAATTAACGGACAAACTTTACGTTATAACCGATGTCTGCATGTGCGAATACACCTCTCACGGCCATTGCGGAGTTATAGAAAACAACGACGTTGACAACGACAAAACACTTGACTTGCTTGCAAGAGAGGCAATATCACATGCAAAAGCGGGAGCAGACATGGTTGCCCCGTCGGACATGATGGACGGCAGGGTTGCAAAAATAAGAAAAGCCCTCGACGAAAAAGGATTTCCGGACATTCCGATTATGGCTTACTCTGCAAAATTCTCTTCCGCTTTTTACGGCCCTTTCAGAGACGCTGCCGAATCGGCGCCCCAATTCGGAGACAGAAAATCATACCAGATGGACCCTGCAAACAGAAGGGAAGCGCTCAAAGAGGTTATGCTTGACATAGAGGAAAACGCAGACATTGTAATGGTAAAGCCTGCCTTATCCTATCTTGACATAATCTCCGACGTAAAACAAAACGTGTTGGTGCCTGTCTGCGCATACAACGTAAGCGGAGAATACTCAATGGTAAAAGCGGCGGCAAAAATGGGCTGGATTGACCACGACAAAGTAATGATGGAAATCCTAACTTCAATAAAAAGAGCAGGCGCCGACCTGATAATCACCTACTTCGCCAAAGACGCGGCACGACTATTGAAGGAAGAAAAATAAACTACAATACCTCTCCTTTGACTTTAGTCGGGGAGAAAATTTCTTTTAATTTAACACTATACTCTTTGAAAGGCTCAACTTTTTCGTTTATCTCAACCTGAATATAGTTGTCGGTGAGGATGAGGTTGGGATAGATTGCTATGCCCTGCCTTGTTTTACCTGTAAACCTTTCGGCAAAGTTTTGCCTCTTTCTGTCAGACAATTCCC
>JAMOUY010000135.1 GCA_027067895.1 Acidobacteriota bacterium | reverse complement strand
TGTAGTTTTTTGAATACCTGCTACCTATAAGTTTTTTGGTTGTACCGGTTTTCCCGCCTATTGAAATTCCTTCAATTGCCGCCTGCCTTCCCGTGCCGTGTTCAACAACTCCTTTTAAAATCTGCCTCATAACGGAAGACGTGGTTTCGTCAATAACCTTCCATCTTCTTTGCGACACCTCATTTATTGGCCTTAAACAAGCCTTTGCAATTGTAACTTCGGGTTTAACCTTTCCTTTCACCATTACGGGGGAAACATAGTATCCGCCGTTTATAACCGCATTTAAAGCGGTAGCCATCTGCACTGCTGTCACGCCTATTCCGTACCCGAAAGACATTGAAATTTTTCTTTGGACATTAAAATCTTTTTTAGACGGGAAAATTCCCCTGCTTTCCTTGTGAAAAGGAAGTCCCGTTCTCATTCCGAAACCGAACATTTTCAATCCCTGATAAAAAGCGATATCGTCCATTTTCAAGGCAATTTTTGACATTCCTATATTGCTTGAATGCCAAATAATTTCCCTAAACGTCAAGTCTTTAAACCTTTCGTGGTCTCTAATAACCCTTTTTTTCACTTTAAAAACACCTTCTTCGCAGTAAAAACTGTCGCTTATTCTTACAACTCCCAAATCAAGTGCAAGGGCACCTACAATAGGTTTCATTGTTGAGCCGGGCTCATATGCTCCCCTGATTATAAGTCCGTTCATTTTACCGTATTTTCTTGATATGCTTGTCAACGCAAGTATCTCTCCCGTTTTAGGCTTTGAAACTATGACATAAACATTGTCGGCCCTAAATCTGTTGAGAGCGGATTTTGCAACCTTTTCACATATAAATTGAACCGAAGAATCTATCGTTAAAACAATGCTTTCCCCGTCAACAGGCCTTTTTTCGGTATAAAAGCCCACTTTTTTGTTGAAAAAGTATGTTCTTTCCCCGTCCTGTCCTTTTAAAATATCGTCAAAAGTTCTTTCCAAACCAATCTTTTTTAAACCGTTTTTATCTTGATACATGTATGCGAGAAACCTTGAATAAAACCTGTCGGTGCTGTAATACCTTTTATATTCGTAGTCAAAGATTAAAACATCGCCGAGTTTTAACTCAGACAAAACGCTTGAAATTTTTCTCAAATATCTTCCTTCAAAAAAATCATTATAGGGAATTTCAGCAACTTTAACCGTAAATCTTTCAGATTTCAAAAGTTTCTTATACTGCTTTTTTGTCAAACTTTTGCCAAATATTTTCAAAATTTCTTTGTAGTTTTCATAACCTATTTTTTCAAGAATGTCTTTTCGTATGGAAATCTTTGCAATATAAAAATTCCCCGCAATAATATCCATATTTTTATCGTAAATCGTTCCCCTTATGGCTTTTAAAACCTCTTTCTGCCTTTTTACATCCGAGTATGCAAAAACCTTTTCGGTATTTGCTTTAATAAGCATAAAAAAGAAAATAACGGCGTATATAATCAAAAAAACCGACGCCACAAAATAGAAATTTTTTCTTTTGGCGTAAGTTATATTTCTCGTCCTAACCGTTATCCATCTGTCCATATCACTCCTCAACCACAATTACCTTGTTTCTGTTAAAGTTTATATAGTCAAACCCGTTTTCTTTGGCCTTCTTTTCAACCTTTTTGTAATCAATCTGCTCTGAAAATATCTTTTCAAGATTGTTGATAGATTTTTTCGTTCTTAAAATTTCGCTTTCTATTCTTTTGATTTTCCTTCCCCTTTTTTCAACCATACTCTTTATCGCAATATGGGCAATAAAAGGCACTGTAAACAAAACAACAACAAAGATTATTTTCAAAATCACACTTAATTCGCCCTTCATTTAAACCACCTTCTCGCAAACCCTAAGCCTTGCACTTCTTGAAGCAGGGTTGTTTTTAATTTCTTCTTCGGAAGGCTTTACAACTTTTTTGGTCAAAACCTTTACCACCGCATTGTTTCCGCCGCAGGTGCATCTCATTTGGCTCTCAGGGCAGATACATTTTTTTGCCTTGTCCCTGAAAAAGTTTTTCACAATTCTATCTTCCAAAGAGTGAAAGGAAATAACCACAAGCCTTCCGCCCTTTTTCAAAATTTCAATTGAGGATTTTAAAAATGTTTCAAGGTTTTCAAGTTCCCTGTTAACCTCAATCCTTATAGCCTGAAAAATCTTTGTCGCCGGGTGAATCTTGCCTCTTCTTCCCCCGTATGCTTTAAAGGCTATATCCGCAAGTTGCTTCGTCGTTGTAATAGGTTCGTGCTTTCTCTCTTCAACAATCATTCTGGCAATTTTTCTTGAAAGCCTCTCCTCACCGTATTTGTAAAAAACATCGGCAAGTTCCCTCTCCCCGTAAGAGTTGACAACTTTTTCCGCGGTAAGGCTTTCTTCCCTGTCCATCCTCATATCAAGACTTCCTTCTCCCATAAAACTGAATCCCCTGTCAAAATCCTTTAACTGAAACATGGAAGTCCCCAAATCCGCCAAAATTCCGTCCACTTTTCCGGCAAAACCCAACTTTTCCGCTATCTCCTTAACTTTTGCAAAATTCTCGTGAACAAAAAACTTTTTGCAATTAAATTTTGCAAGCCTTTTTTCAACCCTTAAAACAGCCTCTTTATCCATGTCAATCATTACCAAAACGCCTTTTTCGGACAACAAAGAGGCAATTGCCTCACTGTGTCCGCCTCCGCCGGCGGTGCAGTCAAAATAAATTCCGTCCCGTTTTACATTGAGGTATTCAATCGCTTCGTTTAACAAAACAGGGGTATGCATTCTCCCACCCCCTAATTAAAAATGCCGGCTATAAGTTCATCGTCAACAATTCCCTTTTCTTCGTATTCGTCAAATTTCTTTGCATTCCAAAGTTCAATAAAATTTCCGTTTCCAATGAGATACGCATCGTCTCCCGATTTAATCCCCGCCATTTCGGAAAGTCTTTTGGGAATAACAAACCTGCCCTGTTTGTCAAGATTTACAAAATCTGAATTTCTGTTCAAAACTCTCCTTATTCTTTCAATTTCGACAGGGCTTTTGCCTTCAAGTTCATTTATTTTTTCAAGTATTTCAATCCATTTCTTTTCGGGAATAACAACAAGGTATCCGACACCTTCGCTTTTCCTGTATGCAATTACAATTTCATCGCCGAAAAAATCTTTATCAAAGATTTTAAGATACCTTGAAGGAAGTTTTACCCTTCCTCCGGAATCAATTGTAATACTTTTGTTTCCGTAAAATTTTCCTCTCATCGTCCACCCTTGTTGTTTCTTATTTTCCATTTTAGTCCATTTTTTTCCATTTGCAACCTAAAAAATAAAAAAAATGAAAAAAATTTTTTAACTAAAAGAAAACAAAGGATAAAAAAATAGCAATTTTTTTTAAATTTTTGGAAGTGGAAAATAAAAAAATAGAGATGCGATTATTTTTTTAACTCAAATGCCTGCCCAGACAAGGTATGCCCAATTCAAAAGGAAAAGAATTGCCACCACAATAACAAGAATTTTCTTTTCCTTGACACTTATTTCAAAAACAAGTTTTTTCTTCAAAAAGAAAGGCAAAAAACCGGTTAAAGTCCATAACCCTAAAATAACACCGAACAAAAACATAAAGGGATTGAATTTAAAAGCGGAAACAATATCAAGATTGTAAAGGGAAAGAATAAGCCTCGTTGTCCCGCAGGTGGGACAGGGATAGCCGGTAAATTCTTTAAACTGGCACTTTAAAGGGGGTAAAGCGCCCAATTTGTAAATGATAAACCCGCCTATAAAAGAAGCGGTTAACACCAAAAAATAAATAAGGGGGACGTTTAAATCCCCCTTTTTATGCTCTTTCAAATATACCTTCATAAATTAGTTAGAATTAGCGGCTGCAAGCCCCACTGCACCTAAAATAAAAACAATGTAAATTACAAAACACAAACAGCAGAAAAGATACGGAAGAAGGACTGCGAAAGATGCCTTGCCCGTTGTCGTTTCATGCACCCTTTGAAGCCCCATTATGTTCAAAACAATTCTGTAAATCCAAGCAATTGTGCTTCCGCAGAAAGGGATTATTGAAAACACCAAAACGGCAGAAGTGTAAGCAACAACGTTTAAAGTTGCCTCAAAACCGTTTTTAGCCCCGTTTACCGCCATTAAAAGCAAATGATAAATGCCTGCCATTACAAAAAGGCCGATTAATACTCCGATGGGAATTAAAAACAGTCCCATAACCCCGGTAAACATTCCCATTGCATTCTGCATCTGCAACTGCTCAGCAGGAATATTTCCCCACCTTGCAAGCATTGATGTAAAAGAAGACCTGAAAATCAGGTTATAAATAAGACTAAAAACAGCGGAAATTACACTGAGTATCAAAGCAAAGAGAATGCCGTTGCCGATAGAAGTCTTAAACTCATAATTTTCAAAAAATTCAGACGGACTGAACAAAGCAAGTTTTATCGTCTCAAATAATCCGTCAAAAAAAGAAATTGTGGTATCTGCAAACGGAATGGTTTTCTTTCTCCCGCCAGCATTGTATGAATTATCGGCGGGGGGTGCAGGAATATCTAAGTTGGATTGAGGCGGCGGCGGTGCCATTTCACCTCCGCTTTTTAAAACATAGCCGCAATTCGGGCATTTTGTTTCGTCCCCGTTTAAATCAAAACCGCAGTTAGGACATTTAATCATTTTTCCCTCCAAAGTTTAGTGATTTGATTTTATGGTATCACTAAACTTCGTTATTCTCAATAAAATTGTTTACGATTATGGTTTCGTTTCTGTCCGGTCCCACCGAAATAAGGAATAGATTTGTTTCCATACTGTCGGAAATGTATTTGACATAATCTTTCGCCTCTTCCGGCAAATCCTCAAATTTTTCTATTCCGGTAATATCAGTTCCCCATCCGTTTAGAAATTTGTAATACGGCTCAACATTTTCAAGCACTTTTATATCGGAAGGAAATTCTTTAAGAATACCGCCTTTATACCTGTAACCGATACACACGGGAATTTCCTCAAATTTGCTCAATACGTCAAGTTTCATCAAGGCTATATGAGAATAGCCGTTGATTATTTTTGCATACTTTGCCGCAACAAGGTCAAACCATCCGCATCTTCTCGGCCTTCCCGTTGTTGTGCCGAATTCCCCGCCTATTGAACGTAGGATTTCACCCATGCCGTTTTGCGCTTCCGTGGGAAAGGGACCGTTTCCAACCCTTGTGCAGTATGCTTTGAATATGCCAACTGTGTAATCCAATTCCTTTGCCGGGACACCGGCTCCCGACGATACCCCACCCGCAATAACTGTTGAAGATGTTACAAAAGGATAGGTACCGTGGTCAATATCAAGCAAAGAGGCCTGCGCTCCCTCAAAGAGAATGCTTTTACCTTCTTTTCTGAAACCTTCAAGTTTGTAAACAGTGTTTGCGGTAAAAGGCGCCAGAAAATCCCTAATTTCCAGCAGTTGTTTATACAGCAAATCAATATTTACCGTTTCCGTTTTAAAATAATCCTTGAACAAAAAGTTTAAACAATCCACATTGTCTTTAAGCAAGGGTATTAAATCGCTTTCGTTAAACAAGTCAATTACCCTTATGCCCAACCTTAAAGCCTTTGTTGAATAAGACGGGCCTATGCCTCTGCCCGTTGTACCTATTTTTCTAAAATTTCTGCTTTCTTCAAGCGCCTTGTCAAGTATTTTGTGAAAAGGCAAAACAAGATGTGCCCTGTCGCTAATTATAAGTTTGTCCGGATTGACAGAAACCCCGTTGCTTACCAAATTCTCTATTTCTTCCTTCAACCCGAACGGGTCAAGCACAACACCGTTTCCTATAACGCATACCTTTTCATCGTGGAATATTCCAGAAGGGACAAGGTGAAGAAAATAAGTTTTTCCGTCTATAACAACGGTGTGCCCCGCATTGCTTCCTCCCTGAAACCTGACAACAACGTCAAAATGCTCGGAAAGTATGTCAATTACCTTTCCCTTTCCCTCATCTCCCCATTGGCCTCCGGTCACACAAATATTTAAAGCCATAACCTTCTCCAACATATTTTTTGCTCAGACTTAATAAATTTTACCACAGGGAAGGAAAAAACAATCAAAAAACAAAAAAAGCGGGGAATTTATCCCCGCGGAAAAAACAATCGGAAAAAATTATTTATTTTCTTCCTTCAAAAGTTTCTCAATTTCGTCCATTGTTTGGTTAAATACCTTCATTGTTGTTTTAAAAGGAACGTCTGTTTCAAGGTCTGCGCCAGCTTTTCTAAGAATGTTAATCGGGGTATCAGAGCAACCTGATTTGATAAAACCAAGGTATTCCTCAACATCCTTCTTGTCCCCGTGAATAACCTTCTGCGCAAGGTGGGTTGAAGCAATAAGAGACGTTGCATATTGATAAACGTAAAAATTGTAGTAAAAGTGGGGAATGTATGCCCACTCAATTGCGTAAAGGTCGTCAACTTTGCATATACCCTTGTCGTGTCCGTAATACTTCCTGACAATTTTCAGATAAAGGTCGGACAAATCTTTTCCCGTTAAGGCTTCGCCTTTCTCAACCTTTTTGTGAATTTCAAGTTCAAACTCGGCAAACATAGCCTGCCTGAAAATAGTCTGCCTTATTCCTTCAAGAAGGTGTCCCAAAAGGAACATTTTCATCTTTTTGTCTTTCGTGTGGGTTAAAAGATAGTGGTTTAAAAGGTTTTCGTTAAACGTTGAAGCAACTTCCGCCACAAAGATTGTGTAATCGGAATAAACATAGGGCTGATAGGTATTTGAAAACATTGAATGCATTGAATGTCCCAACTCGTGGGCAAGGGTTGAAAGAGACTCGTAATCGTCGTTGTAATTCATAAGAATGTAAGGATGAACGTCGTAAGCGTTTCCGCTTGAATACGCCCCGCCCCTCTTGCCGTCGTTGGGATAAACGTCAATCCATCTTTCGGTAAAAGCCCTGTGAAGATAGGTGTGATACTCTTTGCCGAGAGGCTTTAAAGCGTCTTCAATAATCTTTTGAGCCTCTTTGTAAGTGTATTTGGCGTCAACGCTTTTTACAAGGGGGGTGTAAAGGTCTGCGTATGTCAATTCTTTAAGCCCCAGCATTTTCTTCCTTAAATTCAAATACCTGTGAAGGGAAGGAAGGTTTTCGTTTATAACTTTAATCAGGTTTGTGTAAACCTTGACAGGCACCTCGTTAGGCTCCAATGCCGCTTCAACGCAGGAATTGTATTTTTTGGCGCTTGCATAAAACCAGTCTTTCTTTACCTGAGAATACAAAAGCGTACCGTATGTATTTTCAAAACTCTTGTATGTGCCGAAAAATTTAGGAAAGACAATGTTTCTTATTTTTATGTCTGGATTTGAACGCCATTTTGTATAAGCCGACTGATTAAGCCTTACCTTTTCTCCGTTTAACTCAACAACGGGAAAAGGCAAATCGGTATAGGAAAGAATTGAATATGTCTGATATGCGGTATCCGCAATCATTGATGTTTTTGCAAGCAAAGCCTCTTCTTTTTTTGAAAGAATATGTTTTTTGCCTTTCAAAACCCTCTTTAAAAACAACTCGTAAAGTTTAAGCCCTTTGTCCTGCTTAATAAAATCATTTATCTTCTCTTCTCCTATTGAGATTATTTCGGGCTCAATAAAAGATGCGTATTCGCCAAACTTTCTCGCAACATTAAAGGTTTCGTTTTTAAGTTTTTGGTTTTCCGAATTACCCAAATTTTCGTCAGCCCTTAAAGAAACATAGGTCATAAGCCTGTCAAGTTCTCTGTTAAGATTGAAAAAAGCATCAAGACAAGCCTTTAAATTAGCCGGCGACTCTCCCAATTTTCCCTGAAATTCCGCAAGTTTTTCAATTTTTTTCGCAAACTCCGCTCTTTTCTGCTTAAAAACCTCAACCGAAGGATACAAGTCTTTCAAATTCCACTTATACTCTTCGGGAATGCTGTCCCTTGATTTAGCCGCAAGGCTTAAAGAAATTAAAACCGCAAAACTTAAAACAAGAAAAAATTTCATACCCCCTCCTAATGGTAAATTATAAACTCTATATTCGGTTTAATCATTCCCGTTGCCGGGTCAACCATAATACTGCTTCCATGCTGTTCATAATACGGCAAAGCAAGAATTCTGTGAATTTCCCTGCTGCATTTTTCAACCGGCTGAGTGCCTTTTTTAAACGCTTCAAGAATTATATCGTCAGGCCTGCATCCCGCCTGTGTGTTGGCAAGCAGTCCGCTTCTTTTGTCAATAGGCACTCTAACTATCTTTTTCGGCACTTTCCAATTGGTTTTTACAGTATGTTTAATGTATTCCTTCATAAAATCAATCCAAATAGGCAAAGCGGCTTTTGCGCCTGTCTCCCTTGGCCCCAAAGTTTTTTTCAAATCAAAACCAACCCAAACTCCCAATGTTATATTCGGGTCGCTTCCCACAAACCACGCATCGGTATAATCGTCGGTTGTTCCGGTTTTTCCGCATAAATTCCAATTCAAAGCCCTCGCTTTTCTTCCGGTTCCACGCTGAATTACGCCTTTCATTGCTTCAACGGTAATGTAGGCTGTTTCCGGGGAAATCGCTCTATACGACAAAACAGTCTGCTCTTCCAATGTGTTGCCGTATCTGTCTTCAACCTTTCTTATGAAAAACGGCTGGGTTGTTACACCTAAATTAGCAATTGTTCCGTACGCCCGGCATACCTCGTACAAGGTTAAGTCGGTTGAGCCCAAAGCAGAGGAAAGATAAGGTGCTATTTGCTCCCTAATCCCCAACTTTTTCGCAAAAGAGCGGACTTTTTTATAGCCGATTCTATTGAAAAGTTTGACCGAAACAATATTCTTTGACTTTTCAAGCGCTGTTCTTAACGTGATTAAGCCGTCGTATTCATGGTAATAGTTTTTAGGCTCATAAGGCTCGGGCTCTTCAACTTCTCCCTTTCTAATCCTTCTTTTGTATGCTTCGCTTAACTCATACTTTCTGATATTTCCGTATTCATCAACGTAAAAAAGTCTCGGGTCAAGAAAAATTGTCGGCTCGTCAAAAAATGTATCCGCAAGTGTAAACGCACTGTCAAAGGCCGCGCCGTAAAGTATCGGTTTAAAAACAGAACCTGTCTGCCTTTTGGCCTGAATTGCCCTGTTAAACTTTGAACGCTTGAAACTATATCCGCCGACCATGGCAAGAATTTCGCCCGAATGATGATTAATGGCAAGAAGCGCTCCTTCAACTTTGGGCTCTTGGTCAAGGGAAATATTAAATTTCTCTTTTTCGGTATCAAATTGATGAACTTTAAACAAGACAACGTCTCCCGGTTTTAGAATATCGCTTACTCTTTTTGCCTTTGTCCAAACAATTTCATATTTGCCTATTTTAATCTCCCAATCTTTTATTTTCACAATCGCAGATTTTGAATTGGATTTTACAATTACGCCTTCAACTTCGTCCCCCGCCTCAATTGTTTTATTCCAAGTTGGCGACCAATATTTATCAATTTCTTCCGGTTTTATAGATTTTTTGTCTTCAACCCTAAATCCCTGCCTCTTATCAAGCGCTTTTAAACCTTCTTTGACAGCCTCTTCCGCTTTTTTTTGAAGGCGCAAATCAAGGGTTGTATAAACATTTAACCCATCATCAAGCACAGCTTCCGCCCCGTATTTCCTATAAAGATACTTTCTAACCTCTTCAAGGAAATATGCCCCCACTCTCTCCTTTTGGGTTTTAACCTCTCCCGGAAGTATTAGCGGGGTTTTAACCGCTTCCTCATACTGCTTTTCGGTTATATAGCCCTCGTCAAGCATTCTCTTTAAAACATGGTCCCTTCTCTTTTTGGCAAGTTTTATATTTCTTGTTGGGGAATATCTTGACGGCGCCTGCACAAGACCCGCAAGAAAAGCGCTTTCAGGAATTGTCAACTCTGCCGCATCTTTGCCGAAATAATACCTTGATGCAGCCTGCAATCCGTAAAGTCCCCTTCCGAAGTAAACCTGATTTACATACCTTTCAAAAATCTCCTCTTTTGTAAAAATCCTCTCCACCTGAATGGCAAGCAGAGCCTCCGTTATCTTTCTTTTAATGCTTTTTTCTTTTCTTCCTGTCATGTGCTTTACAAGTTGCATTGTGATTGTTGAAGCGCCCTGCGATGCCCTTCTTGTTATCAAATCGTGAATAGCCGCCCTTATTATTCCGAACGGGTCAACCCCGACATGCTCAAAAAATCTTGCATCCTCAACGGCAACAAGGGCGTTTACAAAACTTTTGGGGATATCCTTATAACTGATTAACTCCCTCTTTTCCCTTGCAAATGTCCCGATTACCTCTCCGTGTATGTCGTAAACTTTGGTGATAAGTTTCGGTTTAAAGTTGCGCAGTTTCTCCATTAACTCATGATTCTGCCCTGTGGTTAGAATATACCTTCCCAATCCCCATCCGAAAATTGCACAGAAAAGAAAGAACAAAAAAACATAAAAATACTTTTTCCAAGGGGATTTCTTTTTTTGCCTCATTTTTTTTATATCAACCTCAGGCTTGTTTTTTTCAACAACAATTTCAGGCTCTTTTTCCTTATTTGTCATCAAGTTTCTCCAATACCGAT
>JAMOUY010000134.1 GCA_027067895.1 Acidobacteriota bacterium | reverse complement strand
TAAGGTTGATATGAGGGAGATGGTTGTTGACGTGCCCCCGCAGGAAGTTATCACAAAGGATAACGTTGTGGTTACCGTTGATGCGGTTATCTATTACGAGGTTACCGACCCGGTTAAGGTTTTGTACAATGTTAGAAATTTTTACCTTGCGGTCACAAAACTTGCCCAGACCAATTTGCGTAATATAATCGGCGATTTGCAACTTGACGAATCTTTGACTTCAAGGGAAAAGATAAACACAAGTTTGAGAGAGATTCTTGACGAAGCAACCGATAAGTGGGGCGTTAGAATTACAAGGGTTGAGTTGCAGAAAATTGACCCGCCTCTTGACGTTATGGAAGCGATGCACAGACAGATGAAAGCCGAGAGGGAGAGAAGGGCGGCAATTTTGGAAGCGGAAGGTATAAAACAGTCTGCTATTTTGAAGGCTGAGGGAGAAAAACAGTCGGCAATTTTAGAAGCGGAAGGAAAGGCGGAAGCAATGAAGCAGGTTGCCGATGCTGAAAAATATAAAGAGATTGCCGTTGCCGAAGGACAGGCGAAGGCTTTGAAGACTGTATTTAAGGCAATTCACGAAGGTAATCCCACAAAAGATTTGATTACGTTAAAGTATCTTGACACTTTAAAAGAGATGGCAAACGGCAAGGCTTCCAAGGTTTTTGTGCCGTATGAGGCAAGCGGGGTTTTATCTTCTTTGGGAATGGTAAAAGATGTTTTGGGAGAAAAATCTGAGAAATAGAAAAAAATTAGCCCCGCAAAACGGGGCTTTTTTTATTTTAACTTTCGTTTATTCAGGGGGGAAAATTATTCTGACTTCATTTTCGCTGATTTGTTCAATTTCCAGCGGGGTTTTGTAGTGTTTTGCCAAGCCTTTTAAAACTGCGATAAAAATTAGTATTAAGTTTCTAAAAGATTTGTATTTCATAATCAACGTATTTTCGTTTTCCCATTTGTATTCAAACCTTGGCGGTTTCGCGTTTGGGATATCATGAATTACTTTTTGGTGAATTTCATCAAGTCTGGTAATAAGCTCTTTTGCCGAGCGGATTCCTCTGTAATAAGGTTTGTAAACTTTGGGGGTGTAAACCGAAGCCCAGTATTCACCGAATGCGTCTATTACTTCCAATTGACTAAGTTTTAGTGTTTTTGAAATGGAATCTATAATTGAAAGGACTACTTCATCCGGAATGTCCTGTTTAATTCCAAAGTGTGTGTTTCTGTCTATATTGGCATTTTCAAGAACTTTGAGCCATTCTTCTCTGCCGAAAAATTCCGTTATTAAATCTTTGATAGCGTCAACGATACTGCCTTTCATACGGTTGCTCCTTTTATAGTTCGCCTAATTCTTTTAATGTTTCTAAAAAGTCTATTTCATATTTTTTCATTATTATTCTTGCAAGCCCGAGATTGCTTTTTTTGGATACGGCAACGCCGTGGTAGTGTTTGTCGCCTAATTGTCTCAAAAGAATGTAAACCTTATCCGTTGTAATCAGAATATCTTCCGTTTCGCCCACTGTTTCATATCCGCCTAAAAAGTCCAATGCCATTTGGTTTTGCTTTATAACCTCTGCAAATGCTGCTGACGAGACTGCCGGGTCAAAGTTTGCATTGATGGAATAATGGGCAATTCCCAAGCCTGATTCAATGTTTACTATTGAAGTTGCTAAAAGTGCGGGAATTTCATTTCCGCAAGATTCTAAGATTTTTTGAATATTTACCATTTTACCCCTCCCAAGAAAGCTGTTTTTTGGTTAATTTAGATTTATTTTTTGACAATACTAATTGTTTTTGACTATTTTTAATCTAAATTCTCCTTAAATCTTTTAATTTTTTTATGATACCTTTTTTAGAGAAAAGTTTCAATATTTTTTATTTTTTTTGGAAAATATTTTTGAAAGAGCAATTACGTTACTTTTAATATTTGAATCTTCCCCGTTTCTTATTCCAATGCAGGACGGACAGCCGTGGGTACATTTGCAGGATTTCACAAGAGAATTTATTGCTTCAAATATGCTTTCTTTCAGTTTGAAAATTTGGGAAGAAAGCCCTATTCCGCCGGGGTAGGCATCGTAAATAAAGAGGGAATAAATGTTTTCCTCTTTTGTGTCGTCTGTCTGCACCGATGTGCCAAGGTCTCTCGTGTCGCACATTAAAAATATTGAGGCTATGTTTTTCATTGAGTAAAGCAATCCGTTTAACGTTTCGCTGAAATCCGATTTTGAAATTCCCATCTGGTTTCTAATACTGTCCTCAACCGTAATCCAGAAAGAGGTTGTGTGCATTTCAACATCGGGAATGCTTATTTTGCCGTATCCTATGTTTTCGTTTGTGTGAAACTTGATTTTCTTAAACCCCGTAATTGTTGTCAAAACGTGAATATCCCCCAGATTTGTCTCAAAAAAGTTGCTTTTGTCTTTTTTATCGGTCTGAAGAATGTTTACAACTGTGTGGTCTATTGCGTCTGTGTAGTATTCCGCATGCACTTCCCTTACATAGGCTTTTCTGTTTTCATAGTCAAGTTTCTCAACCTGATAGAGTTTTCCCTGCACAAGGTAAATAGCCTGTGGGTAGATTGTTGTGTGGGCTGCAATGTAGTCAACTTCGGCAATTACTTTATTTCTTTTTTCCGTTATGTCAATTACCACAAAGTTGTCGTTTGTTACGCTTCTTAAAGAGAAGGTTGCTGCCGGATAACTG
>JAMOUY010000133.1 GCA_027067895.1 Acidobacteriota bacterium | reverse complement strand
GACAAGCAATTCAAGAAGCATAAGCAAAATCCCGGCAATAAGCCACAAAGCATAAGGCTGAAAACTCATTTAACCTCCTTAAAATCACCTAAAACACGATATTAACCCTTTGTGTCTGTTAGTCAAAAACTGTTTATTTTATTTTACGGGAAAAACAAAATAAATGTTACAGAAAATAAAAAAGGGGGCATAAAGCCCCCTAAAAGTTTTGCATTCTCTTGATTGATTACTTCATAAACCAATCTTTAAGCGCCTGTAAGGTTACCTGTCTTCCTATCTCGCCGATTGAGTGGGTGAGAGGAATTTCTTTCGGGCAAACTTCAACACAGTTTTGAGCGTTTCCGCATTCGTGGATTCCGCCCTTACCCATCAAAGCGTGTAGCCTGTCTTCCTTCAAAGAAGCGCCTGTGGGATGGAAGTTGAAAAGCCTTACCTGTGAGATAATCTGAGCGCCCATAAAATCGGATTTTTCGTTAAACTGCGGGCAAACTTCAAGACAGCAGCCGCAAGTCATACATTTTGAAAGTTCATAGTGAACAGCCCTTTCCGGCTCGGGAATTTTGGGACCGGGGCCCATGTTGTGAGTTCCGTCAATGGGAACCCATGCTTTAACCTTCATCAGGTTGTCAAACATTTTCTGTCTGTCAACAACCAAATCCCTTACAACGGGAAATTTAGTCATAGGTTCAAGAACAATAGGCTGTTCCAAATCTTTAACAAGAGCGGAGCAAGCCTGCCTTACCCTTCCGTTGATAACCATGGTGCAGGCTCCGCAAACCTCTTCAAGGCAGGAGCATTCCCAAGCAACGGAAGTGGTTTTCTTGCCGTCTCTTGTTACGGGATTTTTCTGAATTTCAACAAGGCATGAGATTACGTTCATGCCGTGAATCATGGGAACTTCAAACTCTTCCCAGAAAGGACTTGAATCCGGGGAGAGTTGTCTTTTTATTCTAAGTCTTACTTTTTCAGCCATTAGTTACCCCCCTTGTCCTTTTTTTGAGCCATTTTTTTGGTTTCCTCTTTGTCAACCGCATAGTTTCTCGGTCTGGGAGGAATATCCGCAATCTTGACAGGCTCGTAAGAAATCTCCGGTCCGTCCGGGGTATAGGTTGCTATTGTGTGTTTCAGGAAGTTTTCGTCGTCTCTGTTGGGGAATTCGGGTTTGTAGTGAGCGCCACGGCTTTCGTTTCTAAGCAATGCGCCCTTTGTCATAACCTTTGCAAGGGTAATCATTTTCTGCAAATCCTTTACAAAAATAACTTCCTGATTGAGAACCTTTGATTTGTCGGAAATGCCTATATGATTCCATTTTTCCATCAAACCGTCAAGCATGCCCAACAACTCTTCCAACTTGTCGTTGTACCTAACAACAGTCATTCTCTCTGTCATCATAACGCCCAATTCGTCGTGAATCTTTTTGGCGTTTTCGCTTCCGTCCATTGAGTAAATCTTTTCGTAAAGTTTTTCAACCGTAGTCAACTCTTTGTTTGCAAGTTTGTCAAAGTCTTTTGCTTCTTCATATTCTTTAAGGTAATCAGGCATTGCCGCACCGATTACAAATCCGTCGTAAACACATGAAAGAAGCGAGTTTGCGCCAAGCCTGTTTGCTCCGTGGTATTGATAGTTAACCTCACCTGCGGCAAACAAGCCCGGAAGGTTTGTCATATCGGTATCGTCGTCAACCCACAAACCGCCCATTGAATAGTGAACGGACGGGAAAATTTTCATAGGAACTTTTCTCGGGTCGTCTCCGACAAATTTTTCGTAGATTTCAAGAATTCCGCCCAACTTTCTGTCAAGGTAATCGGAATCCATAAAAGAAAGGTCAAGGTAAACCATATTCTGGCCGTCAATACCCAATTTCTGGTTTACGCAAACGTCAAAGATAGCCCTTGTCGCAATGTCTCTGGGAACAAGGTTTCCGTAAGCGGGATACATTTCTTCAAGAAAATACCATCTTTTGCCGTCTTTTATTGTAAAAATCCTTCCGCCTTCTCCCCTTGCCGACTCGGACATAAGCCTGTTTTTATCAGAGCCGGGAATTGCGGTAGGGTGAATCTGAATAAATTCGCCGTTTGCGTATTTTGCGCCCTGCTCATAGCATGTGCATGCAACAGAGCCTGTGTTAATGAACGAGTTTGTGGATTTTCCGAAAATGTATCCGGGGCCTCCGGTTGCAACAACAACTGCGGCGGCCGGGAATATTTCCGGCTTCATTGTGTTCATGTTCATTGCAATGCAACCGTGAACAACGCCGTTATCGTCAACTATCAATCTCTGAAAATCGTAGCCAATCCACTGTTTAACCATTCCTTGGGAAGTAAACCTTCTTACCTGTTCGTCCAATGCGTAAAGCAATTGCTGTCCGGTTGTTGCACCGGCAAAAACGGTTCTTTTGAATTTAGCACCGCCGAAAGCCCTAACGTCAAGGTTTCCTTCCATTGTTCTGTTAAACATAACGCCCATTCTGTCAAACATGTATATAATTTCAGGCGCTTTTTCACACATTCTTTTAACAGGCAATTGGTTTACAAGAAAGTCTGCGCCGTAAACCGTATCGTCGTAATGCTCATATGGCGAATCCCCTTTGCCGTGCAAATCCAAAGCGGCGTTAATTCCGCCCTGCGCACACACGGAGTGAGACCTTTTTACAGGAACGATTGAGATAAGGTCAACGGGAATTCCCTCTTCACAAAGCCTTATCGTTGTCATTAAAC
>JAMOUY010000132.1 GCA_027067895.1 Acidobacteriota bacterium | reverse complement strand
AGCGGAAAACTTAAATCAGACAAAAGGGGAAACCTGAAATACAGATTTAAAATACCTCAGTACAACGGCAAATTAAGGGTTATGGTTTGCGGAATTTCAAAAAACAAATTCGGCGCGGTTTCAAAAGACATAACCGTAAGTTCAGACCTGATAGCAATACCCACAATTCCAAGGTTTTTGCGCACAAAAGACAGGGCAAACATTCCCGTAACCCTGATAAACAACACGGAAAGAGAGATTAACGGCAAGGTTAAGGTAAAATTCAAAACCCTGAACAAAAAAGACTTTAATACCCAATTCTCAATAAATGGAAACGGCAAAAAAACAATAACCGTTCCCTTTGCAAGCGAAAAAGCAGGCAATCTGACTTTCAGCGTAAGGGTTTTTTCAGCCAGCGAAACATACTTTGAGGAAGATTACACAATCCCGGTTTTTCCCTCAAAACCGAGAATTGCAAAAGTTGAAAATCTAAAAATTGAAACTCACAACAAAAACATAATCCGGTATTTTGAAAACTGGGAAGACAAAGGGTATTACGGGGAAATTTACCTATCACCCCTTCCCGGGCTTACAAAAATTCACCTTGCGGAAAACCTGCTGGGTTATCCTTACGGATGCATTGAACAGGTATCCTCAAAAACACTTGCAATGATAAAACTTAAAAAAATCCTGCCTCTCGTAATGAAAGACTATTCACTTGAAAAACACAGGGAATACATAAGGGACGGCATTGGAAAGATTCTGTCAATGCAAACGGTAAGCGGCGGATTTTCATACTGGCCGGGAAATCCCTATCCGGACAAGTGGGCAAGCGTTTACGCAACCTTTGTTCTTCTTGAAGCAAAGGAAGCTGGATTTTCAGTGCCTCAAAACTCAATAGATTCCGCCCTAAACTATATGCAGACAACGGAAGACTTGCCTGCAATGGGATATTACGTTTTGTCAAAAACGGGAAGACTTCAAAAAATGCCCGCCGTTGTTCAGCAGATAGAGGACATAACATCAAAGGAAAAACTGAAACTTGTCCCCTTAATGTGGTACACGGCAAGTTTATACAATTGCGGAAAATCCGACAGGGCTTTAATACTTTATCAGAAGGGGCTTTCAATAAAACCTGAAAACGAAAGGCGGTCAAATTACGACTTTTACTCTCCTTTAAAAGCCGAGGCAATAAGGGTATTTGTCGGGGAAGAGATAAATTACGATGAGGGATTGACGGCAAGCCTTATTGAAAAACTTGCGAAAAAATTGTCAAACTATTCGTATCCCTACTATTACAACACTCAGGAAATTGTATGGTCAATGCTTGCCATAGGAAACTATGCGGACAAAAACATAAAAGACAATTACTTCAACGCAACACTTAAAGTTGACGGACAAAACACCAAAGGGGAATATCAAAACGGGGTTTACAAATTCAGAGGCTTTAATCTGCCGGGCAAAGAGGAAATAGTTATCGCTTCCAATAAAGTGCCGTTTTTTGTGGAAATTGTCCATTACGGATATCCGAAAAACTACAAAGAAACAACCGTTCAAAACGGAATAGAGGTAAGGGAAAGACTGCTTGATTACAAAACCGGAAAAGAAATCTCTTCTCTAAAACAGGGACAACTTGCGGTTATTGAAATTGCATACAAATCACAAAACAGATACCTTGAAAACTGCGCAATTGAAATACCCCTTGCAGGCGGACTTGAAGCGGAAAACCCGAGGCTTAGCCAAGCATCGCTTCCCTCATGGGCAAACAACCAAACCAACTCTTACGATTACATTGACATAAGAGATGACAAAATAATAGTTTTCGGGCCTATTGACAAGATTAAGGAAAAAATATTTCTTGTCGTAAGGGCAACAATTACAGGGGACTTTTACCTTGCCCCGGCAACCGCAACCGCCATGTATTCGCCGTTTATAAACGGAAAGGACAAAGGAAGAAAAATAACGGTTTTAAAACCAAATGAATTTTGAAAAAAAACGCTTAAAAACAATTTTAAAGGGGACGGCATTTGTCGTCCTCTCCTTTTTGCTGGCAATTTACCTAATCCCTTTGCCTGAAAAAATAACAAAAGAGGATTATTCCACCGTAATAAAAGACAGAAACGGCAAGGTTTTAAGGGTTTACCTGACAAAAGACGAAAAGAGAAGGATTTACACAAAACTTGAAAAAATAGACCCTCTCTTTGTCAAATCGGTTATTGTTTACGAAGACAAATACTACTATTACCACCCCGGTTTCAATCCAATTGCAATAATAAGGGCGGCATACCTTGATTTAAAACACGGAAAAATAGTCTCCGGCGCATCAACAATCCCGATGCAACTTGCAAGAATTTGCGAACCGAAACCGAGGACAATAGTGTCAAAAATTATAGAAACTTTCCGCGCCGTGCAGTTTACCGTCAGACTTGGCAAAAAGAAAACACTTGAACTTTACCTAAACCTTGCCCCGTACGGGGGAAACATTGAGGGGATTACAGCGGCAAGTTTAAGTTATTTCGGGAAAACGCCGGAAAAACTTATGCCGGGGGAAATAGCATTTCTCGTATCCCTTCCTCAGTCCCCAAATCTAAGAAGGCCGGGAATAAAAAACAGAAAAGACGCAAGGGACAAAGTTTTAAAAAGAATGCTTAAAGCAAAACTTATTACTGAAAGCCAATACCGAAAAGCATTTGAAATTCCGCCTCCCCAAAGAATAAGAAAATTCCCGTTTTTAGCACCTCAC
>JAMOUY010000131.1 GCA_027067895.1 Acidobacteriota bacterium | reverse complement strand
CTCAAAAATAGACAGAAAACAATACGGATTTAAAAAAATAGAAAATCTAAAACTGTCAATCCCCATTGGGGAAAAAGAGGTTGAAGGCTTTGTGGAAAAAGCCGAGATAAACGAAAATCTGACAATCTACCTTATCTGCAACGACGGATACTTTAACAGGGAAAACCTTTTCGGAGACGGAATTACCCCCTACAAAGACAATGCGGAAAGATTTTTATTCTTTTCAAGGGGAATACTTGAATTGGCATGCTATCTGAAAAAAATTGACGTAATTCACCTAAACGACTGGCACACGGCAATCGGAATGTTTTATCTCAAAGAATTTTACAAAAAAATGGGGAAAATCAACCCGCAAACAAAATCGGTTTTTACAATACACAATTTAGGCTATCAGGGAATATTCTGGCAGTATGACATGTATCTTCTAAACATTGACTGGAAATACTTCAATCCGGAAGGACTTGAATTCTACAACCACATAAATTACCTGAAATCTGGAATACTCTATTCAGACATAATAACCACAGTCTCGCCAACTTATGCAAAAGAAATACAAACCCCGGAATTCGGTTTCGGGCTTGACGGGGTTTTAAGAAAAAGAAGCAAAGATTTGTACGGAATACTTAACGGAGTGGACTATTCCGTATGGCATCCATGGAGAGACAAACTAATCCCCTTCAAATACAACAGAAAAACATTTGAAAAAAAACTAAAAAACAAAATCCATGTTCAAAAAGAATTGGGGCTTGAAATAAAACCTGAAAAACCGCTGCTTGTCATGGTATCAAGGCTTAGCGAACAAAAAGGGATAGACCTAATAACCCCGGTTTTTGACATGCTTGTTGAACTGGGCGTTCAAATAATAATTTTAGGCACGGGAGACAAAAAATACATAGACTTTTTCAACTGGAAAGAGCATCAATTCAAAGGCACCGTTGTAGGATACATGGCATATGACGAAGCGGTTGCCCACAAACTATACGCCGCGGGAGACATATACCTAATGCCTTCAAAATACGAACCATGCGGGCTGTCTCAAATGTATGCAATGAAATACGGCACCGTGCCTGTGGTAAGAAACACAGGGGGATTAAAAGACACGGTAATTGACATTGAAGAAGGGACCGACAAGGCCACAGGATTCAAGTTTGAATACTATTCGCCCTATGCCTTTTACGAAGCGGTAAGAAAAGCGGTAAACACTTACAAAAACGACAGACAAACCTTCAATAAACTTGCCTTAAACGGCATGAACACCAAATTCACTTGGGAAAAAACGGTAAAAGAGTATTTAAAACTTTACAGGTAGAAATGGAGAGTTGAAAAAATAGAAAAGCAGGCTGCGTGCCTACCCGTCAGACACCGCCATACTCGGCTGAGTATAGGGGACGGGTCCCACTCAGCCCAGCTAATAAAAATATAAATAAAAAAGACAAAAAGTCAATTATTGATAGCAATCATCTGTAATACCAGGGCAAAAAATAAACGGGATATCTCTTAAGTTTCATAGGCCTTTTATTAAGAACCGAAGCAGGCGGAGTTTTTTTCTTTACCTTTCTGATAAGTTTTTGAAGGTCTTTCAATTGCTCTTTGGAAAGTCTGTCTTTCGTTTTTATCCATTTGTTTTGGGATTTATTAAAAACCCAAAGAGAGCGGTTTTCTTCAATGATAAACCAGGTATCGGATTTAATAATACCTTTTAAGGAATAAGGGAGAAAACCTTGAAGAGAATAGTTAAAATTGAGGAAAATACTTTTTTGGACAATTTGAAGCACCTGCCTTCCAGAAGTAAAAAAACAAGCAAAAATTAAGCATAGAACAAGAATTAAAATTTGAAACAATTTACGAAAAATTACCAACCTAACACCCAAAATTGAAAAACAAATATCCATTCAAACAACCTTTTCGATGAAAAAATTATTTATCTTTTTCAAAAACATCCTCAAGAGGGTAAGTTTTTTCTCCGTTTCTCACAGATTCAATAGAAGCCTCTGTCATTTTAAAATCCACACAGGAAAAATAATAATCAAGCGCTTTTTCAACAAGACAACTTTTTCTTTCGCCCAATTCTTCAGAAAAATAATTTAATTCATCAAGAATTGACTTGGAAAGGGTAAAACAAACTTTTCTTTTAGCCATAAAAACCTCACTAACCCATATAAAAATAAAAAATTATACCCTTCTATCCAAGAAAACACCCAAAACCAAACTGAGGACACCTACCATCATAATTATAGAAATTTTAACAAACGCCATAATTATCCACATAAAAACCCTTATTATTTTATCCAACATTCTGCCCCCTTTTTGTTTATTATATTGATATTATATCAAAAAACAATGATGTGAGTTTTTAAAAAGTTTCAAAATTTCAATCTTTTTAAGTAAAATGCAAATTATGCTAAAATAGAATTACTTCGCAAGAGAGGTGTTCTTAAAATAAAGCCCCAAAGTTTCAGGGGGCTTTTCGCTTTTATAGACTTGTAATCCATTAACAAGTAATTCCTTTTAGGTAAAGTGGAAACCAAATTGCTTCGCAATTTTCCTCGCTCGTGGAAAGGTTTCAATTCCTTTTAGGTAAAGTGGAAACCGCGCTTCCATAACTTCCATACCGTTAAGAATACAAGTTTCAATTCCTTTTAGGTAAAGTGGAAACGCGACCCCCCAATCCATTTTATCCCCCTAACCATTGTTTCAATTCCTTTTAGGTAAAGTGGAAACAAGA
>JAMOUY010000130.1 GCA_027067895.1 Acidobacteriota bacterium | reverse complement strand
ATCTTTCGGAAGGGAAAAACTTTTTTTCAAAATTTCAAGAATAGGCGTTGCGGAATCCACAAGTTTTATATCGTCTCCCGCAATTTTTCCGATTGTTTTTTTCATAACGGGATAATGCGTACAGCCAAGAATAAGGGTGTCAATCCCTTTTTGAAGCAGCGGATTTAGGTAAATACTTACGATTTTTTCCGCAATTTCCCCCTCAATCATGCCCTCTTCAACAAGAGGGACAAGCAAAGGCGCGGGATTGGAAAAAACCTCGCAGTCTTTGCAAAGTTTGTTAACCGCTTCGGGATATGAATTTGATTTTACCGTTGCGCTTGTGGCTATAACCCCTATTTTTTTGTTTTTCGTGGTATTTACCGCTTTTTTCGCTCCCGGCTCAATAACGCCGTAAACGGGAATGTCAAACTCTTTTTTCAGATAGTTTACCGCATAGGCGGATGCGGTATTGCACGCAACTATAAGCAGTTCAATTCCCTTTTTCAAAAGAAACTTTGTATTCTGCAACGTGTAATTGATAATAGTTTCGGACGATTTTGTGCCGTAGGGAAGCCTTGCCGTGTCTCCAAGGTAGTAAAACTCCGTTCCTTTCAGGTTTTTTCTTAATTTTTTTAAAACCGTTAAGCCCCCCGCTCCCGAATCAAATATTCCGACCTTTGTTATCTTTTTTTTAACCATTATTCACCGCCTGCCGATGGAAGAATTATTACGAATTTTGCTCCGTTTTCGCCGTTTTCAACAAAAAGTTCTCCGTCGTATTCTTCAATGATTTTTCTTGCGTTGTAAAGCCCTATTCCGGTGCCGTGGCTTCCCTTTGTGGTAAAGTATTGCTCAAAAATCTTTTCTTTTAACTCGTCGGGGATTCCGGGGCCGTTGTCCTCAATTTCAATAATAACCTTCCCTTCTCTTGCAAGAGTTTTAACCGTTAATTTCGGATTAGGCACAGCCTTCAATACGTCAAGGGCATTTTTGATAATGTTGTGCAATACCTGAGAAAAATCGGACTGGCTAATTCTTATGTAGGGTACATTATCCGCAAGGTTTATCTCTTTCAAAACCTTATGTTTGAAAAACAGGTCTGCATTGAAAAATTCCATCTCGGTTTTTATCAATTCATTCACGTTTACAAGTTTTTCTTCCTTTTCCACCGTAATTTTTGCCTTTAACAATACGGAATCAATTATATCGTTGATTTTTTTCAACGAAGCAATGATGTTAGAAATATGTTTGACAAGCCTTCTTTTATCTACGGAATTCTCCATATTCTCAATTATTGACTTAACCATTGAAAGCCTTGAACTTACTATCATCATTGGATTGTTTATGTTGTGAACGATTCCCTGAATCAACTCTCCGAATACGGCGAATTTATCGCTTTGAATTATTTTTGTATTCAAATTTTCAAACGACGATTGAAAATCGGAAAGTTTGGTTGATAACTCCGATATCATTTCTTTCAACTCTTTGTTTTCTTTTTGAATTTGATTAAAGTTTTCCGCACTGGAAATCGTAAAAACGACAATACCCATCTCTCCCTCTTCTCCCTGTTTCAATCTTTCTCCTCTTATCAAATAATGCCTTTCAAAGAGTTTAATTATTTTTTGCGAATGCTGAATGCTTGACTCTTTAAATTTCTTTATCTCGTCAATTAATTTTTCCGGAAGCAATTCAATTGTTTTAGCATCAACAATAAGTTGCCTAAACCATTTATTCAAGAAAAGAATTTTATTACTGTCAATTTCGTCTTCAACAACAAGTATTCCAAAGTTTATTGTGTCAAAGACTGTCAGCAAAAGAGTGTTTTCTTTATAAAGGCGTGAAATAAAATCAGAAAGCGATTTGCCTAAATTTTTCAGGTCCGTTTTTTTCTGAGAGACTCCGCTGTCAGACAATTTTTCTTTTAGGGATTGGCTTTTTATTCCGTTAAATAAACTTGCATACAATTCGTTTAAATCGCAAAAATTCTCGGAAGAATAAACAAAACTTAGTGTAAGAAGCAATAAAAACAATAAAAACGAAAAGAAAAACGCTTTTGCAATGTCCTTGTTTACGCTTGAAGCAAAAAAGACGTTTTCCTTTTCAAAAGAAAGTATATTCAAATCAAAATATCTCGTTTTTTTAAGGGATACAAAATATTTTCCAATGTTTTGTATCTCCTCGTCTTTTTTGGATTTGGCAAAATTATCAAGTATGGATATAAGTTTATCGTTTTTTATTACCGGATAAAGTTTTATGCTTTTGGCAAGAGTTGTTTTCTTTTTTGCAAGAAATTCGTTTAAATTGTTAAAATTAACCATATCATTAACATCGTCTTCATAAGAAAAAAAGTAAATTAACCCGTTTTTCCTGTAAATAATTACATCGGAAATTTTATTTTTAATTCCTTTTTGAAAACTTTTTATAATCTCTTTAAACTGGGACATGGAAATATCAATTGTTAGAAGCCCTCGAAAATTATTATTTTGATAAACCGGAATAACAAAAGAAACATATAACTCATTTTGCAACTGATACGGAAGAGTTAAAAAAACCTCGTCTTTTCCCACCGTAGTTGCGGTTGAAAAGTAAGGAAAATTTCTCGGGTCTGATAAAAAACCTATATTAACCGGCTCAATTTTTCTAAACGGAAATTCTCTGTAAAGCCCTGTTTTGTCAACGTAACTCATAGAAAGAAAAGGGTGTTCTATTGAAAATTCACTCCAAAAATTATCAAGTTGAGACGTTATCACGGCAATGTTTTTTATTTCGTCTGTCAAAATTTCATTTTTGCTTAAATATGTTGCGGAAATTTTATTGCTTTTAATTCTGTGCCTTACCACAAAATCATAGTTTGAAACAAGATTTCTGTTTGTTTTTCTGTAAGTTTTTTTGTATATCTCATCAACTTTTTCATTGAAAGAATGAGAATTGAGCCCTTTTTCAAGGTTTTGTTTGGTAAATTTCAAAAACAAAATCACATCCCAAAACAATTTTTCAGTTTTATCGTTTACCAATTTGGACTGATAACTGTACTCGGTAAGAGAAACTTTTTTTACCTTTGATTTTATTGAAAAAAAGTAAATTAAACTAACAAGAAGAAAAAGCAAAAAAAGCAAAAAAGAAAAAACAAAGCGTCTGTTTTTGGGAAAAGCCTTTTCCATTTCACACCTCTTTGCTTAGGCACTTCTCAGGCTGAATTACTCCGCCGGAAACCACGTATTTCACCGCTTCCTCAATACTTAAATCTGTTTCAATAACGTCTTGCGAATTTACCACAATAAGATAGCCTGACGTAGGGTTTGGCGTTGTGGGGATAAAAACGTTGACCATTACGGCTTTTTCGTCTTCTTTCCCGGAAAAGTATTTTGATATGTCGTTGCATAAAGGCGATGTTGTAAACCCTATAACCCACATGTCTTTTTTAGGATATTCCACAAAAACAACCTTGTTAAATTTCTTGCTGTTGGTAAGCCTGAAAGCGTCAAGCAACTGTTTCATCGCCACATAGATGCCCTTGATTAAAGGCATTGAGGACAAAAGTTTGTCAATAAGCCTTATAATTCTTTTTCCGATAAAATTTTCGGCAATAATTCCAACAAAAAGAATAAACAGAAACAAGAATAAAAGAGACAAAAGCGTAATTACAAAGTGAGGCAACTCAATATTTATGAAATACTTTTGAATAAATCTCACAACCAAAGGCGAAATAAGTTTGTCAATTTTGTCAAAAATAAAAAAGATTATAAAAATACTTACAAAAGCCGGAGTGATTACAAGAATTCCGGCAATAAATTTGGACTTTAAACTATTTAACTTCATCTTTGCCCTTTTTTTTGTTTTTACCGGAAGCCTTTATGTAGATAATTTCACCTTCTTTTGCCATTCTAAGCCTTTCCCGTGCAATCATTTCTATAAAAAAAGGAGATGAGGCGTTTTGCAATTCCAATTCTTTTTTTAGCATCTCTTTTTTCAAATTAAGTGATGATTTTGTTTTGTTCAAATTCTCAATCTTTTTCCCCAACTGAGTGTACTTTCTGTAACCGTAACGGTTAAAATACAGGAAAAAGCCCACAAAAAGAAAGTAAACAAAAGCAAAAACAACATACCAAATTCTTTTCGTTTTTTTCTTACGCCTCATACTCTCCCTTTAATTTTGTTTTTATGCTCTAACGCTTTAAAACGCTTTTGCCGGCATAAATGGCGTCTTCTCCCAAAATTTCTTCAATTCTCAAAAGTTGGTTATATTTGGCAAGCCTGTCGGTTCTTGAAAGAGAACCTGTTTTAATCTGTCCGGTTTCAAAAGCAACCGATAAATCGGCGATTGTCGTATCTTCCGTCTCGCCCGACCTGTGGGAAACAACAGAAGTATAGCCGTTAATCTTTGCCATTTTTATAGTATTTACCGTTTCGGTAAGAGTACCAATCTGATTTAATTTGATTAAAATGGAATTTGCTATACCCTTTTCTATTCCTTCCGAAAAAATTTCGGGATTGGTAACAAAGATATCGTCTCCGACAAGTTGAATTTTGTTTCCAAGCCTTTCGGTTAACTTTTTCCAGCCTTCCCAATCGGATTCAGCAAGTCCGTCTTCTATTGAGTAGATAGGATATTTTTTAATCCATTCTTCGTATAAATCTATCATCTGCTCGGAAGACAATATGTCTCCTGTTGAATCAAGATGATATTTCCCATCTTTGAAAAATTCGCTTGCCGCAGGGTCAAGTGCAATAAAAACATCTTCGCCCGGCTTGTAGCCCGCTTTTTCAATCGCCTCAACAATCAAAACAAGCGCTTCTTCGTTGGACTTTAAATTTGGGGCAAAGCCTCCTTCGTCTCCAACTGCGGTTGAATATCCCTTCTGTTTCAAAACTTTTTTCAGTGTGTGGAAAACTTCCGCCCCGTATCTCAGTGCTTCCGAAAAAGAAGGCGCACCTATCGGGCAAATCATAAATTCCTGAATATCAACTTTATTGTCGGCATGGGCACCGCCGTTTAAAACATTCATCATAGGCACGGGAAGAAGCCTTGCCTGATTTCCGCCTAAATACTTAAACAAAGGCAATTCGCTATACTCAGCCGCCGCCTTTGCAACGGCAAGCGATACGGCAAGAATTGCGTTTGCCCCTAACCTGCTTTTGTTCTTCGTTCCGTCAAGCTCAATCATCAATTGGTCTATCAAAACCTGTTCCCTGCAATCAATCCCAATCAATTCGGGGGCAATTACCTCTTCCACGTTTTGAACAGCCTTTAAAACGCCCTTACCGCCGTATCTCTCTTTGTCTCCGTCTCTTAATTCAACAGCCTCTCTTGTTCCCGTTGACGCCCCGGAAGGAACGGCAGCCCTTCCTATAATTCCGCATTCAAGTATTACCTCCGCCTCAACAGTCGGATTTCCCCTTGAATCAAGAATTTCCCTTGCGATAATATCTTCAATATAAGGCATTTTCACCTCCGTTTTTTATTCCTTTTAAATTATAGTTTAATAGAAAGCCTTAATCAATTGAGTATTTACAATTAGATGGTCGTGAAATCTGAAATAGTTTCTCTTTGACGGAAGAAACTTCAACTTAACATTGCTTAAAACGACAAAACTCTTGCCAACGTACATATCTTTCGGAAGCCCGCTTCCGCTTATGGCGGGAACCATAATATTTCCGGAAATTTGGTAATTGTTTAAAGTAACAAAGGTAATAGGTTTTGGTGCAAGATTTTTTAAAGCCCTTGCTCTCTCCTGTTTTGCTCCCTTGTACTCGGACATTGAATGGGCAAACAGAATTTGGTTAAGGTTTACCGTGTATTCAATATCTTCAAGGTTAAGCGTAGTTTCAAGTTGAAGAGTTTCGTCAAGCACAAAGTCAAGAGGCACTTCCTTTTCTTCCTCTTCTTCCGCGAAAATCAAACTGTCTTCTTCATTGTCGTTTTCCAAAACTTTTTTTACAAAAATCATTTGAACGCCTTGACTAATTGACAAAAACAAAGAACTTCCCACTTTCCTTTTATTTGTTTGACTGTTTAATTGGTCTATTAGCCTCAAATTGGCTATTCCGGTGTCTGCCACCACTCCGTCTATAATGGTGTTGTCCAACAAATAAAGCCTAACCTTTTGCATTTGCACCTCTCTTAATTGCTCTTTTGTTAATTATAAAAGAAAAATAACGAAAAAGCCATTTGAAAAAATAACGAAAAGGTCTTTTGGAAAAAAACAATTATGGTGTAACATTTTCTTAGAAGTGCAATCAAATAAAAAGGATAAAAAAAACGGAGGGACTTTATATGATAAACAAAAAGGTTTTAATAATGTTTTTGGCAACACTATTTATTTTCACCGCTTACGCAGACAACTCATCGGCCGAAAAATTACCGCTGACAAAGGCAATACAAATAGCCTTGGAAAATTCCCCGTATTTAAAGGCTGTTGAGCATGAAAAAAACGCAAGTAAAACCTTTGAGAAAGAGGCCAAAAGTTACAGACTTCCTCAGGTAAACTTAAACGAAATTGTAATGAGGACAAACAATCCTATGGAAACGTTTGCATTGTCTCTTTCTCAGGAAAACTTTAATATGATGGATTTAATGGTAAACGACCCTAACCACCCTTCCCCGATAAACGACTGCATAACCCAGTTGCAGGTTGTTCAGCCTCTCTATATGGGCGGAAAAATAACACACGGAATAAAAGCGGGTAAAAAAATGGCGGAAGCTGGAGAAAAAAAATACGAAAGAGCAAAACAGGAAGTTATTTTCAACACGAAAACCGCCTATTTAAACGTTTTGCTCGCCCAAAAATACGTGCAACTTATGAACGAAGTGGTAAAAACGGTAAAAGCACACGTAGACAGGGCTCAGGCTTTTTACGACACTGGCTTTATTATGGAAGCGGATTTGTTGCAGGCAAAAGTTTTTCTTGCGGACGTAAAACAGAAAAAAATCACTGCCGAAAACAATCTGAAACTTGCAAAAGCATATTTTAACAACGTAATAGGCGTTGACCAAAACAGAAACTTTGAGTTTGTAAATAACTTTAAGTTTGAAGACAAAGATTATAACCTTGACAAACTTCTTGAAGAGGCTTTGCAAAGCAGACCGGATTATAAGGAATTAGGTTTAAAGGTTGAAGCCGCAAAACACAATATTTCCATGGAAAAAAGCGAATATAAACCTAAAGTTTTTTTAATAGGCGAATTGAATTACCATGACAACCAATTTTTGGGAACAAACGGAGATTCATTCAAAATTATGGCTGTGGCAAAATTTAACGTATTCAACGGATTTAAAACAAAAAACAGGGTTTTAAGGGCAAAAGAACAGTACAAGTCCTACTCAAAGTATTTAAAACAAATGAAAGAGGGAATTTATTTACAGGTTAAACAGGCTTATTTTAAATTCATAGAAGCCAAAAAAAGGTACCAAGTTGCGGAACTTGCCGAAAAGCAGGCAAAAGAAAATCTTGACATAAGAGAAGAAAGATATAAAAAAGGAGTTGAAAAAACAACGGATTTGCTTGATGCCGATACTCAGTATTTACAGGCGGCAACCCAGAAATTGCAGGCTCTTTTTGACTATTTGAAAGCGGAAGAAAATTTAAAATTTATGATAGGGAAAATAAACTAAGGAGGAATAAATATGAAAAGGCTAATGCTTTTGGGAATAACGCTACTGCTTCTTGTTTCTTGCAGCAGAAACGAATTAGGGGAATTAAAGGAACTTCCCCCGGTAAAAACAAAATTTACAAAAGTTACAAAAATCAAAACGTCCGATATAATTGAGGCGCCCGGACAAGTATCATCGGTAAAAGACGCATACATTATGGCAAAATCAGTCGGAACAATTCTCAACATAAAAGTTAAAGCGGGAGATTTTGTCAAAAAAGGACAGTCTCTTTTAACAATTGATTCGTCGGACATAAACTCAAAACTTCAACAGGCAAAAGGCGCTCTTGCTCAGGCCGAAGCGGCTTTAACAATAGCGACAAACAACTACAACAGGTTTAAAGAACTATACAAAAAAAATGCTTGTTCCAAGGTTGAACTTGAACAAATGGAATTTCAATACAACAAGGCAAAGGGAGCGGTTGAAATGGCAAGGGGAGCGGTAAACGAGGCAAAAGCGTATTTGAAATATTCAAGGGTTGACGCGCCGTTTGACGCAATAATTGTTGAAAGGCTTGTAAATGTCGGCGATTTTGCCGCACCGGGAAGGCCTCTTTTCAGAATAATAGACCCGAAAGATTTGAGATTTGACTGCACAATCGGGGAATCCGACGCAAAATACGTAAAGTTGGGAGACAAAGTAAAGGTTAAACTTGATTCCATTGACGAAAAAATAGACGGAACGGTATCTGAAATTTCCGGAGGTTCGGACTTTTTAACCCACACTTACACGGTTAGAATTGCCATTCCATTTGACGAAAGAATTAAAGCGGGAATGTATGGCGTAGCATACTTTAACCTTATTCCCGGAGAAAAAATACTTGTTCCGGAAAAGTGTATCCTTCACAGAGGCGAACTTGACATAGTTTACACCGTTGACAAAAACGGAAAAGCAAAACTCACCCTTGTAAGGCTTGGCAAAAAATTCGGAGACAAATACCAAGTTTTGTCTGGACTTAACGGAGATGAAACAGTAGCGTGCGAAAATCTTTCCAAAATCTCTGACGGAGTGAAATTGGAGGAGATGTAAGATGGAAAAAAAGCATAAATTCGGGATATCCGGCGCAATAGCCAGATATTTCATAGATTCAAAACTTACCCCTCTCATAATTATAATTTCCCTGCTTTCGGGAATATTTGCGGTTTTAATTACGCCGAGAGAGGAAGAGCCTCAAATTGTCGTGCCTATGATTGACGTTATGGTAATGTATCCCGGCGCTTCGTCAAAGCAGGTTGAAACAAAAGTAACAATTCCCGTGGAAAACCTTATGTGGGAAATTCCCGGCGTTGAATACGTATATTCAATGTCAGCGCCAAACTTTTCGCTAACAACCGTAAGGTTTTATGTCGGAGAAGATGCGGAAAAATCACTTGTTAAGGTTTTGCAAAAACTTCAATCAAACTTTGACAAAATCCCCCCGGGAATATCTTTCCCTCTTGTAAGAGAGTTTTCAATTGACGATGTGCCTCAGGTTGCACTCACACTTTACAGCGATAAATACGACCATTATCAATTAAGAAGGGTGGCTATTGAAGTTGCGGAAAAAATCAAAAGAATCAAAGATGTTTCAAGAATTGACATAATAGGCGGAACGCCCCGAACATTCAGGGTGATTTTAGACCCTATAAAGATGAAGGTTAAAAATGTTTCCCCTTTGCAAATAGCCGACATGCTTTTAAAAAGACACTGGAATCTTCCCGCAGGGGAATTGCAGACAAACAACCAGTCCTTTGTGGTTGAAACAGGATACTTTATTCAAAAAATTGAAGACCTTGAAAACCTTGTTGTCGGCGTTTACATGGGGAAACCCGTTTTTCTGAAAGACGTGGCAAAAATTGTTGACGGACCGAAAGAACTTGACAACTACGTGTTTTTCGGTGTTGGCCCTAGTGCGGAAAAGAAAGATATAGACAAATATGACAAATACCTCTACCCTGCCGTCACAATCTCAATTGCGAAAAGAAAGGGAAGCAACTCGGTTATTATTGCGCAAAAAGTGAAAAAAATGGCAGAAGAATTAAAAGGCTTTGTCATACCTCAGGATGTTCACGTGGCGGTAACAAGGGATTACGGGGAAACGGCACAGGACAAATCCAATGAATTGATTGAGCACGTAATTATTGCAACCGTGGCAGTGGCAATTTTTATGGGATTTGCCCTCGGAATAAAAGAGGCAATAGTTGTTTTGATAGCGGTGCCGGTAACTCTGGCGCTTACCCTCTTTGCATCTTACTTTTTCGGATACACCTTAAACAGGGTTTCTCTGTTTGCGTTAATATTTGCAATCGGAATTCTCGTTGATGACGCAATAGTTGTTGTTGAAAACATACACAGACACTTTGTTATAAACAAGGGGAAAGGGGATTTGAAAGAAATAGCCGCCTTTGCGGTTGACGAAGTCGGCAATCCGACAATACTTGCAACATTTACCGTAATTGCGGCATTGTTGCCGCTTGCCTTTGTTACCGGAATGATGGGGCCTTACATGAGGCCTATTCCAATAAACGCATCCGCGGCAATGCTTTTCTCGCTTTTAGTTGCCTTTATCGTTTCGCCGTGGCTTGCATACAGGCTGCTTAAAAACGAAAAAGTTGACGAAGAGGAAGTAAAAGAGGAACTTGAAGGAAGATTTTACCACTATTACAGAAAAATCATGTACGCACTTGTTGACGACGGCAAAAAGGCTTTTCTTTTCATAGGCTTTGTCGCTCTGCTTCTTTTCGGTTCGCTGTATTTGTTTATGGCTAAAAAGACAATTGTAAAAATGCTTCCCTACGACAACAAGGCGGAGTTGCAGATTATTATTGACACGCCAGAAGGAACAACCCTTGAAAACACGGCAAAGGTTGCAAGGGAGATAGGAGACTATTTAAGGACTGTCCCCGAGGTTTCCGACTACGAAATCTATGCCGGCACTGCCGCACCCTTCAACTTCAACGGCCTTGTAAGGCATTATTTTATGAGAAGGGGGCAAAACGTTGCCGATATTCAGGTAAATTTTGTAAGTAAACACAAGAGAAAGAAAAAATCACACGAATTGGCCAAAGAGATAAGGATACCCGTTCAAAAGATTGCGAAAAAATACGGTGCAAACGTAAAGATTACAGAAATTCCGCCGGGCCCGCCTGTTTTG
>JAMOUY010000129.1 GCA_027067895.1 Acidobacteriota bacterium | reverse complement strand
AGATGTTTTCCCGCCAAGTGGATAAGCCTCGTCAGCCATATTTACGTGAAGGGATTTTCTGTCAATGTCTGAATAAACGGCAACAGATTTTATTCCCATCTCTTTCAAAGTGCGGATTACCCTTACCGCTATCTCTCCCCTGTTTGCTATTAAAACTTTATTAAACATTCCTCCTCCACTTAATTTAAAAAGAAATTCAAATTTATTATTGCCTATTTTTTTTTTGTTGGCAACAAAAAGAGATTTGAAACAATTTCAAACTTTTCTCCGTCAATATAAATGCACCGGGACAAGAAAAACGCCCTCCTTCCTTAAACCCGTCTTTGGAAAAAGGCGGGTTTTCCTTTATAATTTAAAGGCCTAAAAAAAACAGGAGAGTAAACATGAAGGGAAAAATCAAATGGCTTCAAAACCTTCAATTTGAAGCGGAAACCGAAAACGGACACAAATTCAAGATGGATGCGCCTAAATCAAGCCACGGGGACGACACCGCGCCTACCCCTATGCAATACCTTTTGCTTGCAACGGCGGGATGCACGGCGTTTGACGTTGTGGTAATTTTAAAAAAGAAAAAGCAGAACGTTAAAGACTTTGAGGTTGAAGTAAGCGCAAAGCGTGCCGATACCCATCCAAAAGTTTTTGAAGAAATGGAAATAGTTTACAAAATTTACGGCAAAAACATCTCCGAAAAGGCTGTTGAGCAGGCTATCAAACTTTCCAAGGAAAAATACTGTTCCGCATCAATTATGATTGGCAAAACGGCAAAAATAACAACAAGGTATGAAATTATAGAAGTTTAAAAATATTCCCCCTTTTTTGTGATAACATAAAGAAAAACACCTAAAAGGGGGATTTATGATTTGCAATTTTTGCGGAAAGAGTTTTCCCGACAATTTTGAATATTGCCCTTACTGCGGAAGCATAAAAGAGGCATTAAGGGAAATCAAGGAAATCAAGCAAAACATAAACTATCTTAAAACTCTGAAAACATACTTTGATACATCTTTGAAAAACATTGAAAAAGGACTGCAAGCAATAGAAACACAAATTCCGCAAAAAGCATATGAAAAACCTGCAAAAACAAAAGACTACCCGATTTCCAAACAAACAACAAAAAAAGAAGAAAAGAAAACGAAAAAAGAGTACTCGTTTTTTGAAAAATTCATAGGCGAAAAGTTTTTTCTCACAATAGGAATTATTGCCGTTCTTTTTTCGGCGGCGTTTTTCCTGAAATATTCGTTTGAAAAAAACCTGTTTACCCCTATTTTCAGGGTTAGTTTAACATCAATAACGGGAATTGCGTTTATCCTTGCCGGATTATTTTTAAAACCCAAATACCGAATTTACGGAATAATACTCATAAGTGGCGGAATTGCCGTGCTGTTTTTCGCAAATTTCGCTTCCGTAGTGCTTTACAAATTATACGGAATTGCCCCCGCATTGATAATCAACATAATTCTTCTTTCCGCTTCACTCTATATGGCAACAACCTTCAATTCACTGTTTGTTTCAATAATAGGCATAGGCGGGGCATACCTTACCCCTCTGTCTTTAAGGACAACCATTTCAAGCCATACAGGATTTTTGTTTTACTTGTTTTTGCTGTCATTGGCACCTGTTTTTCTGTCCTACAAAAAGAAATGGGCAAGCATTCTTCTTCTTTCAAACATATTCAGCGCAATGTGGTTTTTTGTTTGGTATTACTCATACTTCAAATCCGATATGGGATTAAACTTTTACTATTTGGGATTTTGGCTGTTTGCCGTATTTAGCCTAACCGCAATATTCTTTTTAAAAGAAAAAACAAATTCCGTTTTTTTGCTTTCGCCTGCTTTGGCAATTGTAATTTTCCCGCTGATTTCTCAAAAAATTCTCCTTTTCGGAAAAATAAGCCTTCTTATCCCATCAATGCTTTACATTGGTTTGGGAATTATTCTTGTTTTAGTCTCAAAAACCGGAAAATTTTCCGAAAAAGAGAAAAGTTTTCTGTTTCTTTCGGGCATAACCTCGGTTTTTGCGGGAATTTATCTAAACTATTCGCCTTTGACTTTCACCGCATTAAGTTTCATATCGCTTATGTTTTTTCTCTACACCGCTTTTTTGATAAAGGAAAAATGGCCGTTTTACATGTCAATTCCCTTTGCGCTGATTATCTTTTTCAAAGCAATAACCTACGATGCTGTTGAAAATTTGGGGTTTGACTTTGACAAAATGTCTTTTGCAAACTACAAAAACCTGCACGAGAGGTTTTTAGAGTATTTCATCGTAATCGGTGCACTTGCACTGTGCTACAAAATTTCGGAAAGAATGAAAGAAAAGTTTCCCACACTTTCCTACAAATTCCTTGCGGGAAGCGCCATATTCTTCTTTCTCTCATACGAAGTGCCCACAATATTTTACAAACTATTCTCAAAGGGACAGTCAATGTCTCTGACAATTCTCTGGGCTGCTTTCGCCTTTACCCTTCTGTTTTTAGGCTTGAAAAAAGAACAAAATGGAATGAAATACACCGCCTACTTTCTGTTTGCGGTTGTGCTTTTCAAAGTGTTTTTCATAGACATGTTTGCCCTTTCAACAATTTACAAAATCCTCTCGTTTTTCGTAACCGGAATAATCCTAATTATATCGTCCTATCTGTATTACAAATTCGGAAGCGGAAAAGAAGGTAAAAACTAAAAAAGGGGGACTTTGTCCCCCGAAAAAATCAGAAAAAATTTAACTTATTTGTTTATGTCTTTT
>JAMOUY010000128.1 GCA_027067895.1 Acidobacteriota bacterium | reverse complement strand
TCCCTACCGACATTATCCCCTTCCACCTTTATATGAACGCATTTCAAAACAACAAAACAGTTTTCATGGCCGAATCGGGAGGCAGGCACAGGCAATTTGAGTTAAAAGAAGAAGATTTGAAAACACTCGGCTACTGCAAGGTTTTGAAACTTTACGTTAACGGAGAAGAAAAAACGGAAAACTTTAAATACCTGACACAGATAAAAAACCCCGAAAAACTAAACCTTTTCTGGCCTGACGAAATAACGGAAATTACCGTAAAGCCCGACAACACAATCGGGGTTTTGTTTCTTGAAAAACCGCTTAATCCGGGAGAAGAAATAAAAATCACAATAAAATTCAAAACAAAATTCCCCAAAGTCTTTGCAAGGACGGGATACTGGAAAACATTCTTCATGGCAGGCCAATGGTTTCCGAAAATCGCCGTTTTTCAAGGGGAAAAGGGATGGAACTGCCACCTGTTTCATTTAAACTCAGAATTTTTCGCAGACTTTGCCGATTACACCGTAAAAATCACAGTTCCCAAAGAATACAAAGTGGGGGCAACGGGAATTTTAAAAGAAACAAAAGAAAGCAAAAACGAAAAAACCTACACATTTGAAGCGAAAAACGTAATAGACTTTGCATGGACAACATGGGACAAGTGGAAAATAGCAAAAGACAAATGGCGCAATGTTCCACTAAAACTTTTTTATCCCCCGGGACTTGAACACACGGTTGAAAGGCAGTTGACGGCACTCAAAAAAGCACTTGACGCATACGGCGACTTAACCGGACATCCCTACCCTTACCCGCATTTCACCCTTGTTTGCCCGCCCAAACAGGCACAGGGAGCGGGGGGAATGGAATACCCAATGCTTGTTACAGGAGGCTACCTTGCATACAAAATTCCCGAAAAATTCCGCATGACGGAAATGCTTATTATCCACGAATTCGGACACAACTACTTTTACGCAATACTTGCGTCAAACGAGTTTGAAGACGCATGGATGGACGAGGGAATAAACTCATTTGCAACCGCATACGGAATTGAAAAAGGATACGGCATGCAAATTGATTTGCCTTTTTTAAAAGTCCGCCCATACACAGTGGAAAGGCTGGGCTTTGCCCAATACAAGGGCAAAGAGGCGCCTGCCAAAGCATCATGGGAATTTATCTCAAACGGGGTCTATACAAACCTGTCTTACGGCAAACCGACAATCTATTTAAGGACGCTTGAAAACCTTGTCGGAGAAAAGAAGTTCAAGGAAATATTCAACCTTTACTATCAAAAATTCGCGTTTAAACACCCCAAACCCGAAGATTTTTTCAACTGCGTAAAAGAAACAGCCGGGGAAAAATACTCAAACTTTATAAAACAGGCAATAACAACGGGGGCAAGGCTTGACTTTGCTCTGGCTTATGCAGAATCAAAAAAAGAAGAGCCTTTAAAAGGATACGACTTTAACTTCAACCCGATAAAAACAGACAAAGAAAAAAAGGATAAAGACAAGAAAAAAGAAAAAACATTTGTAAACAGGGTTGTCATTGAAAACAGAGGCGACTTTAAAGGACTTCCCGTAAAAGTGCTTGTTGTGCTGGAAAACGGGGAAAAGAAAACCTTCAACTGGGACGGAAACGGCGACTGGAAAGCTTTTGAGTTCAAATCAAAATCAAAAATCGCATACGCCTTTGCAGACCCGGACAAAATTTACGCATGCGACAACAACCTTGCAAACAACATAAAATCGCACACAAGGAAAACGGTAAAACCCATAACAGGCTATGCGCTTTCCTTTGCCTCAATATTTCAATTTCTGTTAAACACATTAACTCTGGGACTATAAGGGGGAGAAAATGAAATCTTTAAACTATATCTGGAAAAACAAAAAAACAGCCGTCCTGCTATACATAGAAGACTTGATAATGTTTCTCTTTCTCTTTGTGCCTCTTTTGATATTTCTCTTAACTACAACGAGGGAAAACTACTACTCAATAAACTTCGCCATAGACTACGTTGCAGACATACTCCCCAAAGCGGGCGGGCTAAGCATGTATTTTTTCATGCTGATTGTGGGGGTAATCGCCTACTTTCTGGTTAGAATATACCTTTTCTCCGGAATATTCCCCAAACTTCTGGACGAAAACACCGAATGCCTGAAAGAAGCGGGCAAAAACTTCCGGAAGTTTTTAGGGTTGTTTTTCATATACGGGATAATTCTGCTTATTGTGCTTGGTGCATTCTCTTTTCCGTTTAAAAAGATTTTGAAAGATATGTATAACTTAAAACAGGCATACATTCTCGAAAACATTTTGAAATCAATAATGATTTTCCTTGCATGGACAATATCCCTGTTCCATACCGCAGCAAGGTTTAAAACGGTAAAAGAGGGCAAACTAAAAGTATTCGCAAAGCCCGAAAAAATCCTTCCCTTCTTCGGCTACCAGATAATCGCATTGATAATCACATTTTTGGGACTATATCTATTCTACAAACTTGCAATAACAAACACATACATAGGCTACATTGCGGCATTCATAATCTTTCAGGCGGCTCTCTTCTTCAAAATCACCTTCAAACTATCGGCATATAAATCCATCGCATAAAAAAACGGCGCCCAAAAAGGGCGCCCAAAACCTTTATTTTTTTATATAAAACCAAAAATGAGCACCGTTAATTATGGCTTCATATTTATAACCTTTAGTAAAAAGAGGAACCTTCAAGAAAACTCCTTTTTCATCTTTTTCAACCGTTATAGGTTTT
>JAMOUY010000127.1 GCA_027067895.1 Acidobacteriota bacterium | reverse complement strand
AAAGGTTTCTTGAAGTTTTGCAGACCCTTCCCACTTCAAGAAAGATACTTGCGCCTGCAATTGGCGGTTTGATTGTAGGCCCCATAATTTACTTTTTTGCAAAAGAGGCAAAGGGACACGGTGTCCCCGAGGTTATGCTTGCGGTTTTAATGAAAGACGGAAAAATAAGGCCGAGGGTTGCATTTGTTAAGGCAATTGCTTCGGCAATTTCAATAGGTTCGGGCGGTTCAGTTGGAAGGGAAGGCCCGATTGTTCAAATAGGAGCGTCCCTTGGCTCAACCGTCGGGCAGTATTTTGAACTTGAAAGAAGGGATATTCAAACACTTGTTGCGTGCGGCGCGGCAGGGGGAATTGCCGCCGCATTTAACGCCCCTATTGCAGGCGCGTTGTTTTCTGTTGAGATAATTTTGGGGGATTTCGGCGTTGCCGCATTAAGCCCGATAATTATTTCTTCCGTTATTTCAACAATTGTTGCAAGACACTTTGAGGGAAATTTGGTTGCCTTTATGGTGCCGCCTTACTCTTTAAATTCCCCGCTTGAACTTATGCCTTACACTTTTTTGGGGCTTGTTGCGGGACTTGTTGCGGTTTTGTTTATCGTTACTCTTTACTATTTTGAGGATTTCTTTGAAAAGTCCCCCATTCCTGAATACATTCAGCCTATGATAGGCGGACTTATTGTCGGTGTAATGGGAATTTATTTTCCATACATTTACGGCGTTGGATACGAATCAATAAACGGAGCGCTTCACAATCAATGGCCTTTGTATATTCTTCTTTTGATGATTCCTATGAAAATCCTTGCAACCTCGGTTACCTTGGGCTCGGGCGGTTCGGGCGGCGTTTTTGCCCCGTCTTTGTTCTTGGGAGCCGCAACAGGCGGAGCCATAGGAATTATTACCCACTCTCTCTTCCCGCAGGCCGCATCTTCCGGAGCGTATGCTCTTGTAGGCATGGGGGCGGTTGTGGCAGCGGCAACTCAGGCGCCGATTACTGCGATAATTATAATCTTTGAGTTAACGCAAAATTACAGGGTTATTGCCCCCTTAATGTTTACCTGTATAATTTCCACCCTTGTTGCTTCCGCAATTAAGAAGGAATCTATTTACACCCTGAAACTAAAACTCAAAGGCATTGAACTTGTTGAAGGTAGGGAAGAGTCTATTTTAAAGCAGATAAAAATTGATTCGGTTATTAAGGATGGAATATTTTTCTATATTCACCACAATTTGAAGTTTATTATAGACACAGTTTTGTCAACAAACCAGAATGTCTTTCCAGTTTTGACAACCGACAACAAACTTGCGGGAATACTGACTTTGAACAATATAAAAGCGATTTTTTACGAAAAGGAGATGCTTGCGGAATTGGTAATTGCGGAAGATATAGCGCAAGACCCGGTATTTTTAACCGAAAAATCCAATTTACAGGAGGCTATGGATATTGAAGGAAGGTTTTCAATAGAGGAAATCCCTGTTGTTAAGGATGCCGATTCAATGGAATACAGAGGGATAGTCCATATCCACGACGTAATAAACCTCTATAACTTTGAGATTAAAAAGAGGGAATTGGCGCTTGCGGTAATTACAAGGAAAAAATACAAAGATATGACAAAGGGGCTTAACCTTGGCGAGGGAATGAGGCTTATGGAGTTAAGCGTCCCTCAATCTTTTGTAGGCAAAACCCTGAAACAACTTGCAATTAGAAACAGATATTCCCTTGAAATTCTCATTATAAAAAGAGGCAAGAAAACCTTTATTCCCGATGCGGAAACCGTTTTTCAGGAAAAAGACAGAATTGTCGTTGTCGGAAAGTACGAAGATATTAGGAAATTTCAGCAAATAGAGGGGGTTTAAAAGGTGAAACTTACCTCTTCGGCTATTTTTCTAAGCAGAAGCGCATTTTTGAACAATATAAGGTTTCTCAAATCCTTTGCGCCTAAGTCCAAATTTTTCCCGGTTGTTAAGGCAAACGCATACGGCCACGGCTTGAAAGAGGTTATTTCCATTATTGATTCCCATGTTGACGGATACTGTGTTCATTCCGTTGACGAGGCGTATTGCATAAACTCTAAAAAACCCGTTTTGATTTTGGGGCATATCGGGGAAAATAGAAAACTTTTGATTGAAATGCTGAAAGAAAAAGAAATTTTTTTTACCGTATACTCGCTTTTCCATTTAAGTTTTTTGGAAGAAATTACCGAAACTTTGAAAAAGCCTGTCGGAATTTTTATAAAAGTGGAAACAGGGACAAACAGATTGGGATTGCCTGAAAAAGATGCATTAAAACTTGCAGAGAAAGTGGAAAAAAGCCGACACCTGAACCTTCTTGGTTTTTCAACCCACTTTGCTAATATTGAGGACACCACCGACCATTCCTATGCAAAAATGCAGATTGAAACTTTCCGTAAAGTGGTTAAATCCTTTTCCGGGGGAAAAAAACTTCTCCATAACGCCTGCTCCGCAGCATTGATGCTTTTTGAAGAAACAAGGACGGATATTGTAAGGCCAGGGATTTCCCTTTACGGATACTATCCAAGCAGGGAAACAATAGTTTCCCTGAAAAACAGAGGCTACAAAATGGAAGACGGGTTAATTCCGCCGTTGACTTGGAAAACAAAGCCTTTGCAGATAAAAGAGGTAAAGGCGGGGCAGTATATCGGCTACGGGTTAACATACAAAGCCAACAGTGATATGAAAATTGCCGTTTTGCCCGTCGGGTATTCGGACGGATACGACAGGGGATTGTCCAAC
>JAMOUY010000126.1 GCA_027067895.1 Acidobacteriota bacterium | reverse complement strand
GTTGATTTTCCGTGGTCTATGTGGGCTATAATTGAAAAATTTCTTATTAAATCCTTTGACACCTGCGCACTCCTTCCCTTTTTAAACACTGAAAAAATATAACAGAATAAAGGATTTCAGTCAAGTTGACAAAAAAAGGGTAAATTCCAAGTTTTTCTCTGTTTTACAGGCCATTTCTTCACTCTTATTTGATGTTTTTCAGTTTAAAATTTATGATTATTCGTGTCTTAATGCGTCAATGGGGCTTAACTGCGCAGCCTTGTATGCAGGGAAAACGCCGAATACTATTCCCACAAAGGAAGAGAAAACAAAGGCAAGAAGTATTCCCCAGAATGGAATGTAAATTCCGGGAAAATTCGGAATTAGTTTTGACAAAAGAAATCCCAAGCCTATGCCTAACAAAGTCCCTATTATGCCGCCATTTAAACTTAAAATAATTGATTCAACCAAAAATTGATAGAGTATGTCTTTTTTTGTTGCACCCACGGCTTTTCTTATGCCTATTTCCTTTGTCCTTTCGGTAACGGACACAAGCATTATGTTCATTATTCCTATTCCGCCTACAAGAAGGGATATTCCCACAATGCCGATTACAATCAAGGTTATTACCGAAGTTGTTTTTTCAAAACTTTCCAATATGTCCTGCTGGGTCTGGACTTTAAAGTCGTCATCCTGATTTTCTTTTATTTTATGCCTTTTTCTGAGAATTGAGGCAATCTGCTCTTTTACCGAATCAATTTTATTCAAGTCCTTAACCGTCAACTGAATATAAATGTGCTCTTTCTGGTTTTTCCCTTTTAAGTCAATAACCGTTGAAAACGGCATAAAAACATAATCATCCATACTTTGGCCGAAAAACGAACCTTTTTTTTCCATTACGCCCACAACCTTCACCGGCGTTTTATCAACAAGGATATACTTCCCGACCGGCTGTTTGAGTTTCAAACTCTCAACAACCTCTCTTCCCAACACGCATACCTTCTTTCTGTGCTTTAAATCAAGAAAGTTTATAAACCTTCCCTCTTCAACATACTGGCCGTTAATGTCCTGATACAAGGGATAAACACCGTAGAGTGTTGAGGTGTGGCTTACCTTTTTGTATAAAGCCTCGCATGAAGAAAACACCATAGGTGCAAGGTTTTCAATATCTGGAATCTGTTTTTTTAAAACAAAGGCGTCTTCAAGTGTAAGTTTGGGGGGCTCTTTCAAAAGTTCAATAAAACTTTTCGTCGCTCTGTATGGCTGGATTGTTATTATGTTTGTCCCCATCTGTTCCTGCTGAACCTTGATTGTATTGAAAATTCCCTGAATAAGCGAAATTATTGTAATGACAGAAGCGACGCCTATAATAATTCCAAGAGTTGTAAGAAAACTCCTTAATTTGTTTGCTTTGATTGAGCGTATGGCAAGTTTAATATTTTCGGAAATCAATTTATTCTCTCCTCAATAATTTTCCCGTCCCTTAAAACAATTATTCTCTCGGTTTCCCTTCCAACATCAGGCTCGTGGGTTACAAGCACTATTGTTTTGCCTTCCCGATGGATTTGGTGAAAAAGGGAAAGAATTTCCTCGGTTGTTTTTGAGTCAAGGTTTCCGGTTGGTTCGTCCGCAAGAATAATTGAAGGTTCGTTAACAAGCGCCCTCGCTATTGCAACCCTCTGCCTCTGCCCTCCCGAAAGTTGATTCGGCTTATGCTTCATTCTGTCGGCCATTCCCATTTTTTCAAGGTAAAATTCGGCAATTTCTTTTCTTCTTCTTTTAGGCACTCCCGCATAAATCAAAGGCATTTCAACGTTTTCAAAAGCGGTCAGCCCCTGTATTAAATTAAATGTTTGAAAAACAAAACCTATCTCTTTATTTCTGATTTTTGAAGCCTCTTTGTCGTTTAAGGAAGAGACGTCTTTGTTTTTGAGAAGGTAAACTCCCTCGGTGGGGAAATCAAGAATGCCCAAAATGTTCATCAAAGTGGATTTTCCCGAACCGCTTGCCCCCATTATTCCCAAAAAATCCCCTTCCATTATTTCAAGGTCAACTTTGTTTAAAGCTTTTAAGTTTGTTTCGCCCATCTTATAGATTTTTGAAATTTTTTCAAGTTTTATCAATAAATTACGGCTCATTTTTAAACTTAACCTTCTCTCCGTCTTCAAGGTTTTTCAATACCCTGTAAGGCCCTTTGACAACAGTTTCACCTTCCTTTAACCCTTTTGTAATTTCAACCTCAAAGTCGTTTGAAATCCCGGTTTCCACAAATCTTTTCTTTGCAATTCCGTGCTCAACGACAAAGCAAAACTCTTTTTCATTTTCGTCCTTTCTCAAACACTCAATGGGAACTACAATTGTGCTTTTGCTTTCTTTTACGGTAATTTCAGCCTTTCCGCTCATTCCCGGTTTTATATCGGGATTTTCTTCCTCAAAACCGATTTTTACCTTAAAAACCGATACGTCCTTTCCCATAGGTTTTTCGGCGGATTCCGATATCTGCTTTACTTTTCCCTTAAAAACCTTGTCTTCAAAAGAATCAAGGTAAATATCCGCATTCATTCCTTTTTTAAGCAAAACAGCGTCAACTTCGTTTACGTCAATTTCCAATTCAAGTTTTTTCATATCGCTTAAAACCATAATTATTGAACCGGGGTTGTTTATTGTGCCCTGAATGACCTGCTCACCTATTTCTTTCTTTAAACTTGTGATTTTTCCGTCAATCGGCGCCAAAATTCTTGTTTTTGACAAATTTTCCATCGCTTTTTCAAGGCTTGCTTTTGTTTGTTTTAGA
>JAMOUY010000125.1 GCA_027067895.1 Acidobacteriota bacterium | reverse complement strand
GCCTTACCTCTTCCTCAGTCCAGTAGAAGTTCATATTTCCCTGCACCTGCTCAAAATATGAAACGGTAACTCCGCCTGCGTTGCACAGGAAATCGGGAATCACGAAAACTCCCTTTTCGGCAAATACTTTGTCCGCTTCGGGGGTTGTGGGGCCGTTTGCCGCTTCCGCAACAAGTTTTGCCTTAACTTTATCAACGTTTTTCTCGGTAATCTGTCCTTCCAAAGCGGCAGGCACAAGTATGTCAACATCAAGTTCAAGAAGCGCTTCGGGCGGTGTCAATTCGTCGCAGTCAAATTCGTTGTTGAAACCTTCAAGGGTTCCGTTTTCAAGAACGTAGTCAATTGCCTTGGGAATGTCAATTCCGTTGGGATTGTAGAATGCTCCGCCTATGTCGGAAATTGCAACAACCTTGCATCCCTCTTCGTGGAGAAATTTTGCCGCGAATGAACCGACGTTTCCGAATCCCTGAATTGCAACGGTTGCACCGTTTAAATCCATTCCTATTTTCTTTGCCGCTTCCCTGATTGTGTAAAGCACGCCTCTGGAAGTCGCGTCAACCCTGCCCAAAGAACCGCCGATTGCAATCGGTTTTCCGGTTATTACGCCGGGGGCATAGTATCCTCTGATTTTTGCGTATTCGTCTGCCATCCACGCCATAATCTGCGGATTGGTGAACACGTCGGGTGCAGGCACGTCAATTTCGGGGCCTATATATCTTCCGATTGCCTGAATGTAGTTTCTTGAAAGCGCTTCAAGTTCCTTCATTGACATCTCTTTGGGGTCGCAAATTACTCCGCCCTTTCCGCCGCCAAGGGGAATGTTTACAACCGCGCACTTCCATGTCATCCATGCCGCAAGCGCCCTTACGGTGTCAATGGTTTCACCGGGGTGAAATCTAAGTCCACCTTTGCAGGGGCCTCTTGCGTCGTTATATTGAACCCTGAAACCTTTAAATATTTTTAATTTGCCGTCGTCCATACGCACAGGGATAGAAACATGAAATTCTCTCCTCGGCTCTCTCAAAATCGCGTGGATATCCTCGTCAAGATTCATAATCTTCGCCGCTTCGTCCAACTGAGCCTGAGCCATCTTGAAAGGGTTAAGTGTTTCAGACATTTTTTTAAATCCTCCTCTTTCATCAAAAGAATAAAGCCACAAAAATGGCGCTTAAATTATATCTAAAAAATTTTTATTTCAAAGGGAAAAATAAAAAAAACGCACCTTTCCCGCCAACTTTTTTTAAAAAGACAACTTTTTTAAATTTTACAAAGAATTTTCCGCTTATTTTTTGCTAAAAACTATTCCTCAAAGTTAAGGTAAACCTCTTCCAACTCAACGTGAGGCATATCTTTCATTTTTAAGAAAACCTCTATAACTCCTTCAAAATCGCCGACTATTTCCCCTTCCGCCTTGTAAACATAAGCATGCTCGGCGGTGTAAATGCCTCTTTCCTTCTCGGCTTCTTTATCTTCCTCAACGTCTTTTTTAAATTCGTCAAGAATAACGCCTTCCGGCAGGTTGTGGATTAACTCTTCAAACTTTTTGGAATCTTTTTTGTGGTAAAAAGTCACCTTGAAATCAAACGAAGCGGATTTAATAACTTTTTCGCTTTTAACCTTCATGCCGAGTTTGTCAAAAGTGTTTTCCAAAGCCTTTTTTATCTTTTCTGCAAAATCCTTCTCCATGCACACATGAACAAGGGTTTCAAAACCAAACCAGACTTTCAGGCTTTCCACAAGTGTTTCGGTTTTAATTCCCGTTTTTTTGCTGAAAAAGTAAATGGGATTTTCGCCGCTTCCCTCAATATAACCCATCAAAAACCCTTTAAAAAGGATAAACGGTGATTCTATAACCAATTCAACAAACTTTTTTTCGGCCACTTTATACCCCCAAAAAAATTTTTTCTAAAAAAAGTATAAATTACAAAATCATTTAAGTCAAAAATAATTAAATTTTGAAAACTTATCAATTATCAAAATAACTTGCTATTTCAACTGACTTCTAACATAGTGCAAAGCAAAAGCCAGAAACGGGTCTTTTTCTTTCTGAAACGGTTTCAGTTTTTCATCATCCAAAGGAACGTCGGGCAAAACTCCTCTGTTTTCTGTTTCAGGGGAATATTTAGGTCTGTAAAACTTTTTCCATGAAATTCCATACCATATTTTGGTAAAAGGGAGTTTTTCGGGGAAAACATCTCCGTAGGTGGTTGGCCTTCCGCCTGTTTCATATCCAATCAAAGTTGCAAGTTTATAATCTTTTACAATAGCAGAAAATGCCGTAGCGGTAGAAAACACGCCCCCATCAATAAGAACATAGACTTTACCCTTGAAAGTTTTATCAAAGGAAAAAGTTCTTGTTGGACCAACAGAGAAGAATTCACTAATTCCTTCCAAATCGTATTTTTGGGAATAAAAAGGAAAAAATTTCTCCATCACCGGTTTAGAAAGTTTTATATTTACGGCAGAAAAAGTTTTGTATGGTTTATCCGTAAGGTGAGAAACAATATAATCCGCCAAATCTGAATCACCTCCGCCATTGTTTCTTATATCAAAAATAATTGCTTCGCTTTTTTTCTCAAAAACTTCTTTAAAAAAATCATCAATCTTATCTCTATAATCTTGGGAATAATCAAATTCAGGAAGGTAAAAATACGCAATTTTTCCGTTGTCGTAAAAATTAACCTTTATTTTTTTCTCTTCTTTCTTCACGGATTTTGCAAGTTTTTGAAAGGTGTCTGCATCCACACAGTTAACTTCAAATTTTCCCTTATCGGTTTTA
>JAMOUY010000124.1 GCA_027067895.1 Acidobacteriota bacterium | reverse complement strand
TGCTTTCGGTTTCTTTTTCAATTTTTTTGATTTCGTCTTCAATTATTTGAAATCTTTCTGCATCGTTTTTTGCATTGTCCGCTTTTTTTAAGATTCTGTCTGTAACGTCTTTTATGTCAAGAATTATGTCTGCGTAGTAACCCGGTGCGGGCAACTCTTTTGCAAAGGAATCTGCGTAAAAGCCTTCATCAATGTAATTATGCTTTGCGCTTGCGTTAAACTGAATTGCCCTGAAAGCAACGTGGTGGTTTGTAATTATAAGTCCGTCTTTTGAAACAAACGAGCCTGTGCCTCCGCCTAATGAGACAACCGCTTTTGAAATATCGTTTTTAATTTGGTCGTAGGTAAGGTTTAAGCCCATTTTTTTAAGTTTGTTGTAATCAATGTGGTTTAATTCGTTTAAGGGAAACATTCCCTCGTCTGCAAAAATAATATTTGCTCCTAAAAGCAAAATTACAATTACAAGAAATTTTTTAAGCATACATATCTCCTTATTTTTTGTTTGCAATTAAATTATACGCTTTTTGCTTTTATTTGTTTTTTATTTTTTTTAAAAAAGCGGTTAGTGATTTGAGAAAGTTTTCCAAATTGTTTTCTTTTTCTTTGTGTACGGTTATTTTTCCTTCCGGTGTTATGGTTAATGCGGGATTTTTGTTTACCTCTTGAATTAGTTTTTCAACGTTTATCTTTGTGTTGTCTGATACTGAAAAGTTTGCGGAAGTTTTTTTCAATTCAATTGTTTTAATCCCGAGTTTTCTTGCCTCAATTCTGATTTTGTGGGCAAGTATGAGTTTTTCCGCTTCTTCCGGTATTTTGCCGAACCTGTCTTCCATTTCTTCGGTAATTTTAAGCAAATCCTTATGCTCCCTTGCCATTGCCATTCTTCTGTAAAAGGAAAGCCTTACCGACGGGATTTCAATGTATTCCGCAGGAATTATAAACGGGTGTTCAAGCACGGTTTCCTCTTCAACAAATTCCCCGTGTTTGAGTTTTTCAACCGTTTTTTCAAGCATTTTTGTGTAAAGTTCAATTCCTATTGAGTTTATGTGTCCGCTCTGTTTTGTCCCCAGAATCTCTCCGGCACCCCTCAATTCAAGGTCAAGCATTGATATTCTGAATCCCGCCCCGAGGTATGAAAACTCTTCAAGCGCCTCAATTCTTTTTCTTGCCTCTCTTGTGAGTGAAAACACCCCCGGGGTGATGAGATAGCAGAATGCCGGTTTGTCGCTTCTTCCTATTCTTCCCCTTAACTGGTAAAGTTGGGAAAGCCCGAAATTTTGCGCATCGTTTATAAACATTGTGTTTGCGTCTTTAACGTCCATTCCGTTTTCAATAATTGTCGTTGTAATGAGTATGTCTATCTCTTTTTTGAAAAATTTAAGCATAATTTTTTCAAGTTTGTCCTCTCCCATTTTTCCGTGGGCGTATTCTATTCTTGCGTCAGGCACAAGGGATTTTATCATTGAGGTAATCTCTTTTATTGTCTCAATTCTGTTGTGGACAAAGTAAACCTGCCCGCCCCTTTGCAACTCGTATTCCATTGCTTTTTTTATTGTTGCCGGGTCAAAGGATATGTGGAATGTGTCAACCGCAAGCCTGTTTTTAGGCGGGGTTTCAATTATGCTTATGTCTTTCAGCCCCATAACCGACATATTCAATGTCCTTGGAATTGGGGTTGCCGTCATTGAAAGGACGTTTACGCTTTTTTTCAGGTATTTCAGTTTTTCCTTTTGAAGCACTCCGAATCTCTGCTCTTCGTCAACTATTATTAAGCCCAACTTTTTAGGCACAATGTCTTTTGAGAGAATTCTGTGTGTGCCTATAAGTATGTCTATTTCGCCTTTTTTAAACCTTTCCGCAATCTCTTTCTGTTTTTTCGGGGACACAAACCTTGAAAGCATCTCTATTTCAACCGGAAACATTTCAAACCTTTTTTTAAACCTCTCAAAGTGCTGGAATGTAAGCACGGTGGTTGGGGCAAGCACAAGAACCTGATAGCCGGATTCAACAGCCCTGAAACACGCCCTCATTGCAACCTCGGTTTTCCCGAATCCCACGTCTCCGCACAAAAGCCTGTCCATCGGGTATTGAGCCTGCAAATCCTCGTTTATGTCCCTTATTGCGTTTAACTGGTCTTCGGTTTCGGTATATTCAAAACTTTCCTCAAACTCTTTGTACAAACTTGAAGGCGGGGGAAAGGATATTCCCTTTGCCATCTTTCTTTCTGCGTAAAGGGTAAGCAATTCCTTTGCGTAATTTTCTATCTCTTTCTGGACTTTGCTCTTTGTCTTTGCCCATTGCTTTGAGGATATGTTTGACAGGCTTACCGTCCGGGAAGTTGCGTCTTTAAACTTCTGCAAAAGGTGTATTTTTGAAACGGGAAGGAAAACCTTTGTTTCGTTTGCAAATTCAAGTTCAACCATTTCGTTCAGTGTGTTTTCAATTTCAAGTATTTTTGTCCCCAAATACTTTCCTATTCCGTATTCAATGTGGACAATATAATCCCCCTTCTTTATATCGGATAAATCAGAAAAAAATGGGGAAAGGGCGGGTTTTTTCTTTTCTCGTTTTTTCTCCGGAAAGAGGGAAAGGAAGGGAAGAAATACGATTTTTTGCGTTTCAAAGGGATGTGAGTATTTTGAAACGGCGATTTTTACGCCTTTTTCGGACAAATCCCCGGTATAGGGGATTGACTGCTCAAACAGAAATTCCCTGCATTTTTTTTGAAGGAATTCGCTCGGTGCGGAAAGAATTACAGTTTTATTTTCGTCAATTTTTTTTCTTAAA
>JAMOUY010000123.1 GCA_027067895.1 Acidobacteriota bacterium | reverse complement strand
AATTCGCTTCCCTCTTCCATAATGGTCAAATCGGCGGCAAAGTTTGTGTCAAAAACTCTGTCAAAACCTATTCTTCTCAAAGCGGCATTGAGTTTTTTTGTGACGGAAGTTCCCGGAGGATAACCGAATTCTTCCCCTATTGCCGCTCTCGGGGAAGGTGCCGTTTGAATAATCACAAACTTTTCCGGGTCGTCTATCGCTTCCCAGATATAGTCCGCAGGGTCGTTCGCCCTTAATGCGCCTGTGGGACACCTGTTTATGCACTGTCCGCAGTTTATGCAGATAACATCGGCAATTGGCTTGTTCAAAGCGGTGGAAATCCTTACATCGTGCCCTCTGCCGAAGGTTTCAAGAGCACCTACCTGCTGCAAATCAATGCAAGTCCTGACACATCTTTTGCAGGAAATACATTTGTTTTGGTCTCTGACAATTGCATAGGAAGAATTGTCTATCTCGTATTTAGGCTCTTCAACGGAAGGAAATCTGTACCTGTCAACGCCGTAATCCTTGGCCAAACCCTGCAATTCGCATTTTCCGTTTCTAACACACGTATAGCAGTCTCCGTAATGCTCGGATAAAAGCAAGTCAAGGTTTATTCTTCTCGCCTTTCTGATTTTTGAAGAATTGGTCTTTACCGAAACCTCTCTTTCAATGCGAAATGCGCAGGCAGGGGTCAAGGTATTCATTCCCTCAATCTCAACAACGCAGATTCTGCAAATTCCGGCAACGGTTAAATCGGGATGATGGCACAGTGTCGGAATATTTATTCCCGCCATTTTGCAGGCTTCAAGAATTGTCGTTCCTTTTTCAACTTTATACTCTTTTCCGTCAATCTTTATATCAATCAATTGCTTTTTCATTTTTTACCTCACCTAAAAAGCACTTCGTCTTTAAAATTTTCAAGAATTGAAAGGAAACAGTTGGGAGAAGTCTGCCCCAATCCGCACTTTGCGGAAGATTTCATCACTTCGCACAGAGTAAGCAATTCCCTGACATACCTTACCGAACATTCCCCCTTTTCAAGCATATTAACGCCTTCAAGCAGACGGTAATTTCCCTCTCTGCAAGGAGTGCACTGTCCGCAGGATTCCTCAACAAAAAATTCAAGGAAATTTTTCAAAACGTTAAGCATATCCCTGTCTTCGCCGAAAACAATTATTGAGCCTCCGGGAGGAAGCCCCTGAAAACAAAGCGGTTTGTCAAAATCTTTTTTAGAAACGCAGATTCCGGAAGCACCGCCTACCTGAACCGCTTTGGGATTTTTCGCTCCCACAACGTCAAGCAGTTCTTTTAAACTCACGCCCATCTCAAACTCGTAAACTCCCGGATATTCAACATCTCCCGAAACGGAAAAGAGTTTCGTTCCCGTTGATGCGTCGGTGCCGAAACGTTTAAACCATTCCGCGCCTTTGGAAACGATATAGGGAACAAAACACAAAGTCTCAACATTGTTTACCACGGTAGGCTTGTCTCTAAATCCCTTTTGAGTGGGAAACGGGGGCTTGTTTCTCGGCTCGCCTCTAAACCCGTTCATAGACTCAATTAAAGCAAACTCCTCTCCGCATACGTATGCTCCCGCGCCTAAACGTATCTCAATATCAAAATCAAAACCTGAGGAAAGAATATTTTTTCCCAAGAGATTTTTTTCTCTCAAATTTTTTAAAGTTTGTTCAAGGTGATTTAAAAGGTAAACATATTCGCCTCTCAAATAAACAAAGCCTTGCTTAGCACCAATTGCATATCCGGCTATTGTCAACCCTTCAAAAACCTTTTCAGGTTGCTCGCTTAAAAGTTTTCTATCTTTGAAAGTTCCCGGCTCGCCTTCGTCGGCATTGCAGATAACATACTTTTCGTCGGAATCTTCTTTAAAAGCAAATTCCCATTTCAAGCCGGTGGGAAACCCTGCTCCGCCCCTTCCCCTCAAACCAGAATTTTTCACTTCGGCAATAACATCTTCCGGTTTCATAGAAAGAGCCTCTTTTAATCCCACACCAGAAACATATTCGCCAAACAATATGTTTTTTTTCACATTTTTCATAACTATCCCCTCTTTCTCAACTCGTCTATAATGTCAATAACCTTTTCCGGCGTAAGGTGAGTGTAAACTTTTTCGTTGACAAGCATTGCGGGACTTTCTCCGCACATTCCTATGCAGTTTGTAAATTCAAGGGAAAACATTTCGTCTTTTGTGGTTTCGCCAAATTTAATTCCCAATTCTTTTTCAAGAATTCTAACAATTCTTTCCTTGCCAGCCATTTCGCAGGAAATTGTTTTGCAAAGCCTAATTACGTACTTTCCCTTTTTTTCCGTGCCTAAAAAATGATAAAAAGACATTACTCCGTGAATTTCGGCCACGGGAATGTCCAAAAATTCGGCTATTTCCATCATAGCCTCGGGACTTATAAAGCCGAATTTTCTGTTAACGTCAATTAAAATTGGAAGCAGTTGGTCTCTTTCCGGCCTAAAACGCTCCAAAACCGATTTTAATTCCTGTTTTCCGCAAATATCAATATTTGCCATAACTCCACCTTATGATTTTTTTGATTTTTCATAATAAAAACCAGCCTATTCGCACCTATTAAGCCACCCTGCCACTCTCAAATGTAAATCAGAATTTTCTAATAGTCAAGTGATTTCTTTCACTAATTGTCATAAAAAACCAAAATCCCTTCCGCTGCGAAAAGGCACATTTAATTCTATTATGAAAAGCAAAAGAGAAAACCAATTAAAAATCAAAAAATCTACACAAAGAAAAGAAAAAATGAAAAAAATAACTATCCTCAATCCTTTTT